>NZ_JBITCT010000003.1:0-163110 GCF_044453465.1 Streptomyces sp. NPDC051677 | reverse complement strand
GCCCGGGCCGGCGAACGGGAACCCGTCGAGCGGCCCGTCCGACCACGCCCCCCAGTCCGGCCCGGGGCGGGCGTCCGCACCCCCGGACCCGTGGCGCCGCCCCGCCCCCGGCGAAGCGGCGTCCGGCACACCCCAGTGGCCCGGGCCGGCGAACGGGAACCCGTCGAGCGGCCCGTCCGACCACGCCCCCCAGTCCGGCCCGGGGCGGGCGTCCGCACCCCCGGACCCGTGGCACCGCCCCGCCCCCGGCGAAGCGGCGACCGGCGCACCCCAGTGGCCCGGGCCGGCGAACGGGAACCCGTCGGCCGGCTCGGCAGGCGGCCCGGCCTGGTGGCCCGCCGCCTCGGCGGACGACCCCGGCCGGCCCGCCCCCCGGGCCGACGGATCCGGCGGCCCGTCGGCCGGCCCCTCCCACCGCCCCGGCACGACCGCCGACGGTCTGCCGTACCCGCGCCCCGGCGCCGCGTCCGACGGCTCGCCGCCTCCCTGGCCCGGCGCCGAACCGCCCGGCGCCCCCCTCGGGCCGACGCAGGTGCCCACCGCGGGCCGTACGGTCCCCGCCGCCGAGCAGCCCGTGGGCTACCCGCCCTACCCGGACCGGCCGCCCGCCGAGGCCCCCTGGCCCGGCGCCGACACCTCGGTGCCCTGGGGGATCGCCGACAGCGACGGCCAGGACGAATGGAACGACGCGGGCGAGCACGATCCCTGGAAGGGAGACCCGCGGTGAACGACGCGACGCCGGACGACGGCGTGCTCGTCCTCGACCTGAGGCCGCCGCCGGGCCGCCCCGCCGACCCCGCCGCGACCCAGCGGACCGTGCAGGAACAGCTAGGCCGCGCCCGCCTCGGCGGCTACGGACCGCTGCGGCTGCTGATCCTGGACACCGCCGTCGGCCTCACCGCCCACACGGCGGCCTACGAACGCGTCATGGGCTACCCGGCCCAGTCCGCACCGCAGGTGCTGTGCGTCGCGGTCGGCGACGTGCCCCCCGCCGAACCGCCGCCCGGCGAGCTGACCGGCGAGCTGACCGGCGCGCCCCGGGCCGGCCGCCGGCTGCGCCTGCCCACCGTGCTGCGCACGGCCGGGGCCGCGGTGCTCTGGGTCTCCGACCCGCAGTGCGGAGCACAGGACCCGGACCTGCACCCGGACCTGCACCCGGACCGGCGCCCGGACCGGCCGACGGACCGGGTCCCCGCCGGGCACCGCTCCGCCGGCAGCGAGGCCGCCGTCGCCCTGCTGGTCGAACTGCTGCGTCCGCCCGAGCTGTTCGACGAGGTGTTGGAGAAGGCCCTGCGCTGCCCTTCCGCGACCGTCGCGCTCTCCGCCCACGTCCTCGCCTACGACCTGCCCGCCGAGGCCCGCGACCGGGCCTGGCGCGCGGCACTCGCCCGGTTCGCCGGCGACCCCGCCGCACAGCTCACCGCCGACGCCGCCGCCCCCGCGCCCGAGGAACTGCCCAGGGCCCTCGCCGAACTGCTGCCGGGCGGCTCCGCCCGCTCCCCGGAGCGCCTCCTGCGCCCCGACGGGCCGGTCGCCGCGGAACGGGACGCCTGCGTCCGGGCCCTGGACGCCGCCGACACGGCCTGGTCCGACCTCGCCCGGCCGCTGGCTCTGCTGACCGGCAAGGACGCCGCGCAGGCCCTGCCCCTGGCCGTCGAGGACGCCTCCCGCGGCCTGCGGCGCTACCGCGAGGTCGTCGCCCGCGTCCTGCGCGAGAGCGGCGCGCCCGGCGTCCCGCCCGCCGAGTCCGCCGCCTTACTGGACCGGCTGGGGGTCACCCCGCCCACCGGCCCCCGCTCCACCGGGCGGCCCGACCGGGCCACCGAGGAGGAACTCGGCGCCTTCACCCTCGGCCTGCTCTCCCGGGGCCTGGCCCTGCACACGGTGGCCGGCCGGCTCACCTCGCTGTCCGAACAGGTCGCCACGGTCCCGGCCGCCGGCCTGGCCGCCCGCCTCGGCCAGCGCTGCCCGACGGACCTGCCCGGCCGGGTCGGCGTCTCCCACCCCTTCGGCTTCGCCTCCGCCGGGCTCGGCCGGCTCGCCGGCCTCGGCGCGCTCATCGCCCTGGCCGGCCTCGGCCGATGGCCGGGCACCGTCCTGGCCGTGGTGCCGGTCCTGGTGCTGCTGATCGGCGGCGCCCTCGCCGCCGGCCGCCGGCCCAACCCGGCCGTGCGCGGGCCGATCCGTCAGGCCGCAGGCCCCCGCACGGTCGCCGTCGTCCTCGGCGCCACCGGCGCGTTCCTGCTCGGGCACCTGCTGAACCCGCCCCCGTGGATCGGCGTGATCGGCGCGGCCGTGGCCGCCTCCGCCTGTCTGCTGATGGTCTGCTCCGACTGGGTGCGGGCCGTGGACGAATGGTGCGAGGGCACCGGCCTCGCCGTGCTGCGCCAGGGGCTGGACGGCGTCGACTCCGTCCTCGCCGAGGCGATGCGCCAGCAGTGGTGGGCCGCCGACGAACGCACCCGGTGCGCCGACTCCGCCCGCGCTCTGGCGGTGGTGCTGCGCCGCAGCGCCACCGAGGCGCACGGCAGCCGGACCGCGCACAGCCCCACCGTCCCCGGCCGGCCCGACCCGGACGCCTTCCTGCCCCGGGACGAGTCCGGCCGCGCGCACCGCACCGGCGACGGCTGGCCCGCCGACACCTGGTCGGACGAGGACTGGCCCGAGGACCCCTGGAGCGAGGCCCCCACCGGCGACGGTCCCTGGGACGAGGAGCCTTGGCGCAGGCCCCGCAACGGCGAACAGCCGCCCCCCTCGTCGGCCCCCTCGCCGCCCGCCTTCCCGCCCGAGCCGCCGGCCGCGGACCCCGCCGACGACCGGCCCGCGGCCTCCGACGCCCCGCACTGGCTGGTGCACACCGCCGCCGACGGCGGCCCCGAGCTGCTGCCCACGCTGGTCGCCGACCTCGCGGACGCCACCGTCGACGCGCTGCGCCGCTTCTGGGGCGCCACCGCCCCGGCCTCGACCGCGCACCGGGCCGCCGACACCCTCGCGGAGGCCGTCCGCGACGGATTCGGCACCGCCCGCCGCCACCTCGAACGCTGCGGAGTGATAGCGGTGCCCCCCTTCGCCCGGCACGACCGCCGCCGCGGCGACGCCATGGCCCTGCTCGGCAGCGGCCTGCGGCCCCTGCAGGACGCGCTGACGCCGGAGGCCGCCGACCGGCTGCGGTCGCTGTGCTCGGCGGCCCAGCTGCCGCTGCTCAGCCGGGACCCGACGGCCATGCACGTCATCCGCTTCGCACCGCGGGCGGTACGCACCGCGCTGGGGACGGCCCCGGCGCCCGCGCCCGACGACGCCGTATGGATGTCGTCCGGTCGTTTCGTCGGCGCGATCAAACTCACCGCCCTGCGCCCGGGGGCGGTCGAGACGGTACGGATCCGCGTCCGGGCCGCGGACGACGACAAGGCCGACAGCGGCCTGTCGCACGGTGACAGTGGGGGAGCCTCATGGTGAACGACCGACGCCCGGGACCGCACGGCGGCAACCCCTCAGAACGCCGAGAACGCCGAGAATCCGCAGAACCCGTGGAACCCGTGGAACCCGACGACCGGTCGCGCGCCGACCGCGAGTTCGACGAACTGAGCATGATCTCCCCGCAGGGCGCCCTCCGCCGGGTCGAGGCCCGCTTCGGCCCCGACCTGCCGCGCATGGTCCGCCCGCCCGCCGTCGGCCGACGCGTGCAGTTCGGCGACGACTGGTCCGGCCTCCAGGTCCGGCTGCCCGAGGCCGAACTCGCCAACGAGGCGGCACAGAGCACCATCGAGGCCGAGACCGCCGCCGTCCTGACCGTGCACCGCGCCTACTCCGGAACCCGCTACAGCGGCCTCTTCCCGGTACCGATCGGCTACGACATCAACGCCACCGAACCCTTCATCGTCTACGCGGCGCCCCGCGGACGCTCGGTCGCCGCCCTCGCCCAGGGCGTGTCCACCAGCCAGCAGCGCGTCATCGAACGCGATCTCGTCCTCGCCGTACGGCTCATGGAGGCCGTCGGACTGGTCCACCAGGGCCTCGTCCCGGCCGCCGTCCGCTGGGACGACCACGGCATCCAGCTCTGGGACTTCGGCTCCGTCACCCACCTGGGCCGCCCGCGCAGGCCCTTCGGCATCCCGCCCTACGCCTCCCCCGAACAACGGCACGGCGAGGGCCTCACGGACGCCCGCGACGCCCTGTGGAGCGTGGGCCAGGTCATGCACCAGCTGGTCACCGGACGCCCCGGACACCCCGACGGCCCGTCCTCCGACCTCCCGGCGCACCCCTCCCTCGCCCAGACCCTCGCCCCGGTCTTCGCCCCCCGCGCCGCCGACCGGCCCCAGCCGGGAGCACTGCTGCAACTCCTCATGCCCGGCGCCGGAACCGACTTCCCCGCCGCGGCCCAGCCCGACCCCCTCGACCCCTACCGGCGCGACTTCGACGCCGCGATGCGCCGCAAACGCGCCTCCCTGCGCCGCATCCCACCCCCCTCCACACCCCCGCCGCCACCCACGACACCCCCCTGGCGCGCCGGCCCCCACCTCGCCGACACCCCGCCGGGCCGCCCGCCCGCCGACACCGCCGAGGAGGGCGCCTGGCTCTACGGCGGCACCACCGCCCAGGACCCGGAGACCGCCGGCACCGAGAGGGGCCGCTACCGATGAGCCTCTTCACCGCGGCCGGCACCGGCCCCGACATGCTCTGCCCCTACTGCCTGGAGGTCGTCTCCTACGACGAACGCCACCTCTACGTCCGCGACGAGCGGCAGCAGTACCAGACCCTGGACCTCAGCGGCCAGACCAGCCCGCTGCGCCGCGCCGACACCCTGCGCTCGGCCTACCAGCGCTGTCGCAACACCGACGGCGTGACCCCGCACTACATCCCCGTCCCCTACCTCACCCACGGCAGCCCGCTCACCGTGGCCATGGTCGGCGACTCCGCGACCGGCAAGACCCACCTGCTCACCCAGATGATCGGCGAGATCACCGACGGCGGTCTGGAGCCGTACGGCATCACCTGGCAGTCAGTGAACCCGCAGGACCACCGCGAGTTCATGGAGGAGCAGGTCGACGTGCTGCGCTCCGGCCACATGCTGGAGCACACCCGTTCGCTGGAGACCTCCGCCACCTTCGAGGAGGCCCTGCTGCTCACCGGCGCCGACGGCAGAACCCGCCCGCTCGCCTTCTTCGACCTCGCCGGTGAGGACCTGCGGCGCACCGACGCCCTGCTGCGCTTCATGCTCGGCGTGGACGCGCTGATCTTCGTCGTGGACCCCTTGCGCGCCCTGCCGCACGCCCAGCTCGACCCCCTGCGCGGCGCGTTCCACTACACCCGCGGCGGCGACCCGGCCTTCCAGACCGTCCTGGACCGGCTGCCGCGCAGCGGGACGTATCTCGGGGTCGCCGCGGCCGTCGTCATCAACAAGTGCGACCTCCTGCGCTTCGAACCGCCGGTCGACCGCTGGCTGTCGCAGCCGCCGATGCCCCAGGTCTCCGCCGCCCGGTTCCGCGCCGAGAGCTGCGACGCCTACGCCTTCCTGCGCCACTACGCGGGACCGGCCTGGGTACGCCCGTTCGACAGCGTGCTGCGCTGCACCCTGCACTTCGCCTCCGCGACCGGCAGCCAGTACCGCGACGACCGTTTCGTGCACGGCGTACGGCCGCGCCGCGTCCTCGAACCGCTGGTCTCCGTGCTGTCCATGTGCGGAATGATCGGCGACACGGGCGCCGACGGCCCCGCCGAGGTGGGGATGTGAGCGACGCAAGCGGCGTGGTCGACCAGATGGTGTTCCGGTGGGCGGGCAGCCGGGGCGCCGCCCGGGGGGCCGGCATCACCGCGGTGGCCTACTCCTGCGACGAGCGCACCGCACGGGACCTCGCCGAGCAACGCGGCTCCGTGCTGCGGGTCACGGGCGGCGGAGGGCGGACCAGCGTGGTGCGTCTGATCCACGGCGACCGGGCGGTCCTGCTGCGCAGGATGCCGGACACGGACGGCAGCAGCCGGGAGAGCAACGTGTGCCACGCCCTCATGGCCCCGGCCGGCACCCTCACCGCCCGCCGCTGTCTGGCCCTGGGCTCCGGTCCCTGGGCCGAGGAGGGCTGGCTGGACCGCGCCAAAGGAGAGATCCCGGCCTTCGGGCTCAAGACCATCCAGGACTGGGCGGACGAACGGCAGGGCCCCCTGAAGGAGGGCGTCCCCCTGGTCCGGGAGCCGCTGGTCCGGCTGGTCGCCGAGCTTCTGCGCGCCCCGGGCGGCAGGGTGTCGGCCCGCATCGGCGAACTGGAGTCGGAGGCGCTCGCCGCCCGCGGGGACGCCGCGGGGCCGTTCCCGGACCCGGCGCTGTCGGCCCTGTGGGCCCTGTGCGACATCTTCGGCGAGTGGCTCGGCAACGACGGCTGGACCTACGCCACCTACGACACCTCGGACGCCCATCCGCACCGCGTGGTCTTCGTCCCCGACTGGCGCCGCTCCCATGTCCAGGACAACGACCTGCGCCGCATCAAGCTCACCGACCCCGGCCGCGACCGCGCTGCCGACCTCGCGGAGATGCTGGTCACCCACTACCGCAACTGGCTCGCCACGGCCTCCCAGGACGAGTACCCGCGCCCCCTCAAACGCGTCCCCGACGCCGCGTCCCTGCCGGAGGAGGACCGCTACGACGTCATCGAAGGCGCACTGACCGGACGGCTTCGCCGCCCCCGCCTCCACCCCCCCGCCCCGCCCCGCCCCCGCACGCCGACCACCCCGATCCCGCCCGACCACCACCAGCGGCCCCGCAACCACAGCCCCGCCCCACAACCAGCCCCGGCCCCACAGCCCGCACCCGCCCCACAACCCGCACCCGCCCCACAACCCACACCCGCCCCACAGCCCACCCCCGCGCCGCAACGGACGCGCCGGCCGGAGGACTCCGGCCCGTCCCCCCGCCCGGCCCCGAACCCCTGGGAGGACGAGCCGGACCCCTGGGCCGACCAGCACCCCTGGATCGACCCGGAGGCCTGGCTCACGCTGGAACACCGAACGGCCCCCGCGGAGCCGCTCCCGCCCCTGCCCGCCCCGCCGACGAACGGGCTGCACCCCTCGCCGGTCCCGCCCAGGCCCGACCGCCCGCCCGCCGTCGGCACGACGCCTGCCGGCGACCCGTACGGGCAGGAAGCCCCGCTGCGGTCGGAACGGGAGCGCGAGGCCGTCCTGAGGGAGGCGCACGACACCCCCTTCCTGCACGAGCTCCCCGCCCCGAGGATCAGGAAGCGCCCCAAGGCGAGACAGCCGATGGAGCAGCGGGTCCGTGACGAACTGGTCCGGCAGCTGTGCCATCCGCACGGCCCGCACGCCCACGACCTGCGCATGACCCTGCGCCACAGGCTCCTGACCGAGGCGTCGGTGGCCGACCTCGTCGACATCCTGGGCCGGCCGTTGAACTGCCAGGCGCAGAACCTCGTCCTCGGCACGCTGGGGGAGCGCGAGTACACGGACGCGGAACTGGGCGAGCTGTGCCGGGCGCTGCTGTACGAGCGGCTGCTGCTGCGGGCCCGGCCGACGGACGCCGACCCCGACGTCGAGGTCCATCTGGAGGCCCGGGCCCTGCACGTGGCCGCCTGGCTGCTCCATTGGCTGGTCGCGCCCCGGGCCCCGCGCCATCTGACCTCGGTGGAGAACTTCCTCGCCCACCTCGCGGCGTCGGACGAGTTCGTGCACCGCCAGCTCGTGGAGGAGATCCTCACCCGTGAGTGGCCTCGCGGCGTGCCCGACCTGCCCGCCTCCGCCCTGCGCGTCGCCGCACGGCACCTGTACGAGCGGCACGAGCTGTGGGTCCTCGGCCCCGAGCGGCTCGTCTGACCTGCCTGGGAGGCGTGACACGCCAGAGAGGGCGGCCCCGGCCGACTGGCCGGAACCGCCCTCTCTGGTTCTGTGTCCGAGGGGGGACTTGAACCCCCACGCCCGATAAAGGGCACTAGCACCTCAAGCTAGCGCGTCTGCCATTCCGCCACCCGGACAAGGTGTCTGTCGTGCGGGGTTTCCCTCGCGGCGACGACGTAAACATTACCAGGCTTTCCGGGGTGCCCCGATCACGGGCGGTCGGCCCGCCCCCGGCCGCGTCCGGCGTGAACGGCGTGTGACGGGCCGGGACCGGTCTTGGGCGGGGGCGCTGGGGAGAGGGAGGATGAGGGGGACCAGCAGCAGTGACAGCGGGAGGAAGCAGCGTGAACGCGACGGACGACACGGCCAGGAGCGTCACCGGCGAGGACGAGGTCGTGGACCTCTGCCGCGAGCTGATCCGGATCGACACCAGCAACTACGGCGACCACTCGGGTCCCGGCGAGCGCAAGGCGGCCGAGTGGGTCGCCGAGAAGCTCGCCGAGGTGGGCCTCGAACCGAAGATCTTCGAGTCGCACCCGGGCCGGGCCTCCACCGTGGCCCGCATCGAGGGCGAGGACCCGTCCCGGCCCGCGCTGCTCATCCACGGCCACCTCGACGTCGTCCCGGCCAACGCGGTCGACTGGACCCACCACCCGTTCTCCGGCGAGGTCGCCGACGGGTGCGTGTGGGGCCGGGGCGCGGTCGACATGAAGGACATGGACGCGATGACGCTGGCGGTCGTCCGCGACCGGCTGCGCTCCGGGCGCAGGCCGCCCCGGGACATCGTCCTCGCCTTCCTCGCCGACGAGGAGGCCGGCGGGCTGTACGGCGCCCGTCACCTCGTCGACCATCACCCCGACCTCTTCGAGGGCGTCACCGAGGCGATCAGCGAGGTCGGCGGGGTCTCCTTCACGGTGAGCGAGGAGCGTCGGCTCTACCTGATCCAGACGGCCGAGAAGGGCATGCACTGGATGAAGCTCACCGTCGCCGGGACCGCCGGACACGGGTCGATGATCCACCGGGACAACGCGATCACCGAGCTGTCCGAGGCGGTCGCCCGGCTCGGCCGGCACACCTTCCCGGTGCGGGTCACCAAGACGACCCGGGCCTTCCTCGACGAGCTCGGCGACGCCCTCGGAACCGAGCTGGACCCCGAGGACATGCAGTCGACGCTCGCCCGGCTCGGCGGCATCGCCAAGCTGATCGGCGCGACGCTGAGCAACACGGCCAACCCGACCCAGCTCGGCGCCGGCTACAAGGTCAACGTCATCCCGGGCGAGGCCACCGCGCACGTCGACGGGCGGTTCCTGCCGGGGCACGAGGAGGAGTTCCTCGCCGACCTCGACCGGATCCTCGGCCCGAAGGTGCGCCGCGAGGACGTGCACTCCGACAAGGCCCTGGAGACCTCCTTCGACGGGCCGCTCGTCGAGGCCATGCAGTCCGCGCTGCTCGCCGAGGACCCGACCGCGAAGGCCATCCCCTACATGCTCTCCGGCGGGACCGACGCCAAGTCCTTCGACGACCTCGGCATCCGCGGCTTCGGCTTCGCCCCGCTCAAGCTGCCCCCGGAGCTGGACTTCGCCGGGATGTTCCACGGCGTCGACGAGCGGGTCCCGGTGGACGGGCTGCAGTTCGGGGTGCGCGTGCTCGACCGCTTCATCGACGCGTCCTGAATTGTCCCGGTGAAACGAGATTTCACCGGCCGAGATAAATCGGCCGCTTGTGCGGACATAGCTGGGGAGAGTGAATGCGACGATAAGCTCGTAGCCTCATTAATTCCGCCTCGTTACAGGTGATGCGATCCGATTGCTTGGGATCGCTTTGCCAACAAGGAGGAATAATGATCAAGAAGGTCGTCGCTGCTGCGGCTGCCACTGGTGGTCTGGTTCTCGCGGGTGCGGGCCTGGCCGTCGCCGACGCCGGCGCGCAGGGTGCCGCGGTGCACTCCCCGGGTGTCGTGTCCGGCAATGTGGTCCAGGTGCCCGTGCACATCCCGGTGAACGTCTGCGGCAACACGATCTCGGCGATCGGGCTGCTGAACCCCGCCTTCGGCAACGTCTGCATCAACAAGTGACGTCGACCCGCTGAGGGGTCGTCTCTCGCCGTCGGCCCCGGAGCGCGCGCCATGCGCTCCGGGGCCGACCGGTCGTTTTCCGAAGAAAAAGCCGAAGAACTTCGAAGTGCCCGAAGAATTCGAACAGGTGGAATGATGCGAGGAATTCGGGACGAGTATGAGATCGAAAGCAGGGGTTCAGCAATGCGACAGGTCACCCGCAAAAGCTTCATGACCGTGGCGGCGGCGACGGGGGTGATCGCCGCCGCCGGCGGCTACGCCCACGCCGACTCCGCCGCGAACGGCATCGCCACGGACTCACCCGGCGTCCTGTCGGGCAACTCGGTGCAGGCGCCGATCAACGTCCCGGTGAACGTCTGCGGCAACACCGTCGACGTCATCGGGGCACTCAACCCGTCCTTCGGCAACTCCTGCGCCAACAAGGGCGGCGGTGCGTCGTCGGGCGGCGGGTACGGCGAACACCGGGGAGGCGGCGGCAGCCAGGCCGGGAACCACGGTGGAAACCACAACGGCGCAGGCCACAACGGCGCAGGCCATGACGGCTCCGGCGCGCAAGGAGGCTCCGGGGGCGCGCACGCGGGCGGGTACACCGGCGGATCGCCCGGTGTCGGCTCCGGCAACCACGTTCAGGTGCCGATCGACGTGCCGGTGAACGTGTGCGGCAACAGCGTCGACGTCGTCGGGCTCCTCAACCCGTCGATGGGCAACGACTGCGCGAGCGACGGCGGTTCCGGCGTTCACACGCCTCCGTCCCGCGGCCACGAGACGCCGGGCAAGCCCGGTCACCCCGGCCCCGGCAAGCCGGGCGAGCACGGCCAGTCCAACCCGTCCGGACCCGGGGGCCTGCCGTCCGCCTCGGACCACCTGACGCCGGCCGGCGCCGCCTCCGCCCACCGGCCCGCCGCCCAGCCCGCCGCCGCGCAACTCGCGCACACCGGCAGCGAACTGCCGATGGGCCTCGTCCTGCCGGCCGGCGCGGGCGCACTGCTCGCGGGCGCGGTGCTCTACCGCAAGGCGCGCCCCACCGCGTGATCCTCCCCGGCGCCGCACACAACGGAGCGGGCCCCGCCTCGGCGGGGCCCGCTCCGTTTCCGTCGTCTCACCTCACCACGTGGCCCGCACCTGGCGGATGATGCGCCTGCGCAACCGCACCCTGCGGCTGCCGTCACGCAGCAGGCTCAGGCGGTCCAACTCCCAGTGTCCGTACTCGGCATGGTCGGTCAGCAGTCGTGTCGCCTCCTTGCGGGAGACCCCGCGCGGTACGTACACGTCGACAAATTCGTATTCCGGCATCGCATCTATTGTGCGGGCTGGGGCCCGGTACGGATAGCGTCTGCACTATGTCTGATGCTGCGCAGCCCACCGCTGCCGAGGTACGTGCCGCCGCCGAGGCGGTCAAGACCGCGCTCGACCGCCACCTGGCGGCGGTCGAGCGCAGGTCGGGTGAGGACGACCCGGCCGTCTACGAGGCGTTCAACGAGCTGGCCGCGGCCGCCGAGGTCTACGACGAACTGCTCTACGACCGCTACGACGAGGTCACGCCCTTCGAGATCCCCGGCACGGAGGACTCCCTGCCGCCGTACGAGGGCCCCGAGGAGCCGAACGCGCTGAGCGTGCTGATCCGACGCGACTACGCCGTCGCGGAGCCACAGCGGCTGCTGGCGCAGGCCCAGCGGATCGAGGCCGCGGACGACGAGGGAGTCGGCGCGGAGGTCGCGGCCACCGTGCATGGGGCGCTGGGCATCCTGTTCGGCGAGTTCGAACCGGACGAGATCGCCTCCCGCCACAAGGAGTTCGGCCTGGAGGAGGGCGACTCCACCCTGTGGGTGCTGGCCGCCGAGGAACCGGCGGAGCCGGGCGAGTGGCTGGAGACACCGTTCGACCAGGCCGATCCCGGCCGGGTGGTCTGCCGCTTCGACGTGAGCGCGGTGTTCGACGACCTCGAAGACGGCGACGAGGGCGACGACGGCGAGGATCTCGTGGACATCGAGGACGAGGACCTGGAGCCATTGGACGCGGACCGCTAGCAGGCGGCGGTAGCCGACAGGTTCCGAGAGGTCGTGACGGCGGCGGCCGCGAGGGGGAGACCCTTCGCGGCCGCCGCCGTTCGTGCCAGAACCTGTCCTGGACCTGTCCTGGGCCCTTCCTAGGCCGTGCCCGCCGCCGGGACCTGGGTGCGCAGCAGCGCCGGCAGCCGGGTCGTGCGGGGCTTCGCCACAACCTCGGCGACGGCTCTCGGGAGGGCCTGTTCCACGCCGTGCACCACGGACAGATGGCGCTCAGCCCGGCCGAAGGCCGTGTACACCCAGGGGCGGGAGAGGGCCTGCGCCGCGTCGCCGGGCAGCACCGCGACCGCCGCCGGCCACCGGCTGCCCACCGCCTGGTGCGCGGTCAGCGCCCACCCGTGCCGCACGGCCTGCTCCACCCGCTCCCTCGGTACGACGACGGAGGCGCCCGCACACGTCAGGTGCAGCCCCTCCGCGTCGGCCGTCACCACCCGGCCCGGCACCGTACGGCCCGGCGCGGGGGAGTAGGCGATCCGGTCGCCGGGGTCGAAGCCGCCGAAGCGGCCGGGTCCCGGATTGAGCCGTTCTTTGAGGGCGGCGTTCAACGCGCGCGTGCCGGCCGCGCCGCCGTGCCCGGGGGTGATCACCACCGTCTCCTGGGGCGTGATCCCGAAGGCGCGCGGCACCGAGTCGGCGACGAGCTGGACGGTCCGGTGCACGGCCTCGCCCGCGTCCCGCACCGGCACGATCACGAGCTCCTTGCCGGGCGCGTCGACCTGGTTCAGCTCGCCGATGCCGACACCCGACACCAGCTCGCCGAGCGGCCCCGGGTCGGGTGTGCGCGAGGCGACCTGTGGGCACACGCGGGCCGCGAGCAGGTCGGCGAAGACCCGGCCGGGACCGGCCGACCACAGCACCGCCGGATCCCCGCTGAGCACCAGCCGCGCGCCGTCCGACAGCGACTCCGCCAGCATCGCGGCGCTCTCCACGTCCAGCTGCGGCGCGTCCAGCACGACCAGCAGATCGAGGGCGAAGGCCCCGTCGGCGTCCCGCCCGGGACCCTCGGCGCCGGCCAGGAGACCGGGGACGGTCACGACGGCGTCGTCCGCCTCGCCCAGGAGGGCCGCGAACCGGCGCCGTCCGTCCGGTGTGTGGCAGGCCGCGACGGTGCGCAGGCCCAGGGCCCGGGCCGCGGCGAGCAGGGCCGCCGGTTCGGCGCGGGCGGCCTCGCCGCCGGTGTGCAGTACCAGGCCGTGCCCGGCGACGGCGCGGATCAGCTCGGCCGCGCTGCCGGAGGCGTCGGCCGTCGCCGACTCCCACGCTGCCGGGGCCTCCTTGGCCAGGGAGTTGACCACGCGGGCCAGTGCGTCGGCGAGGCTCTCCTCCGCGAGCGCGTACCGCTCCAGACCGACCAGGACCCGAACCGGCCGGGCCGCCTCGCCCTCGCCGCCGCCCTCCTCGGTGTCCGCCGCCGGCTGCCCGGCTCCGGGCGCGTCCAGGGCGTCCTGGAAGACGAGGGCCTCGCCTTCGGCCAGCGTGCTCTGCACGGCCGCGTCCGCGTCGGGCACCGCCTGGCGGCCGAGGGCCGCGGTGAGCGTCGGCAGCTCCAGGGCGGTGTGCCCGGCCAGGGCGGCCTGCTCCAGCAGCCAGACCGTCACCGCGCGGCCGCGTCGTTCGTCGTCGGGGGCGCACTGCGGGCCGAGCAGCGCCCGCGCGAAACCGTCGGCCTGCTCCGGCCGCACACCGGGGACGCGCAGCAGCTGCCAGGGGTCCTCGCGCAGCAGGTCCTCGGCGCCCTCTCCGAGCGCGGCGGCGGCCTGCGGCGCGAGCGCCTCGGGTGCGCCGCCGTCGGCGAGCACGCGCCGTACGCCCTCGACGGTGTCCGTCGTGGGCGCCGCTGCGGCGGCGGGCTCGGCGGCCACCGGCTGCGGACGCCGTACCGGCTCCGGGGCCGGGCGGCGCGGGGCGGGTTCCGGCGCGTCGAAGACGGTGGCCGGAGGCTTCGCGCCCCCCTCCACGGCACGGACGGCGGCCAGCAGGTCGGCGGCCTTCCCGGTGAGCCCCGCCCCGGCGGCGATGGGCGCCGCCTTCTCGGCCTTGCGCCGCTCGATCCGCTCCCGCTCCAGCTTCTGCGCGGCGAGCTCGGCCTGGGCCTCGGAAAGCTGCGCGGCGGCCTCCCCATCGCCCCCCTCGCCGGTCCCCGAAGCCGTGCCGTCGCCACCGCCGCCCTCGCCGGTCACCGAAGCCGTGTCGTCGCCACCGCCACCGCCACCACCGCTGTCGCGGCCCTCGCCGGTCCCCGAAGCCGTGTCGTCGTCACCGCCACCGCCGTCGCCGCTGTCGTCGCCGCCCTCGCCGGTCCCCGAAGCTGTGTCGTCGTCACCGCCACCGCCACCCCCAGCGCCACCGCCGTCGGCGTCATCGGCGTCGGTCCGGTCCGTGCCCTCCGGTTCTGCCTCCGGGGCAGGCGGCTCGCCGGCTGCGCCGCTCTCGGCCCTCGCCCCCGGCGTCGCCGGCCCGGCGTTCTCCGTGTTCTCCGGGGGAACCGGCTCCGTGCTCACAGCGTGCTCCAGTCGTGATCGGGATAGCGGTGCAGGGGCGCCGACACATCGTCGAGCGCCCGGCAGATCTCGTCAGGAAGACTAAGGGCCTCCACTGACAATGCCGCCGTGAGCTGCTGCGCGTTGCGCGCGCCGACGATCGGGGCGGCCACGCCGGGGCGGTCGCGGACCCAGGCGAGGGCGACCTGGAGCGGGGTCACCGCGAGCCCGTCCGCGGCGGTCGCCACGGCGTCCACGATGCGGCTCGCGGTGTCGTCGAGGTAGGGCTCGACGAAGAGCCCGAAGTGGTCCGAGGCGCCGCGTGAGTCGGGCGGCAGGGCGTCGCCCCGGTACTTGCCGGTGAGGACGCCGCGGCCCAGCGGCGAGGAGGGCAGCAGGCCGATGCCCAGATCGAGCGCGGCCGGCAGCACCTCGCGCTCGATGCCGCGTTGCAGCAGCGAGTACTCCATCTGCGTCGCCGCCAGCCGCGTCCGGGCGCCCGGGGCGGCGAGCTGCCAGGTGGCCGCCTTGGCGAGCTGCCAGCCGCAGAAGTTGGAGACCCCGGCATAGCGGGCGCGGCCGCTGGCGACAGCGATGTCGAGGGCCTGCAGGGTCTCCTCCAGCGGGGTGTCCGGGTCGAAGGCGTGCACCTGCCACACGTCGACGTAGTCCGTGCCGAGCCGGGCCAGCGAGGCGTCGAGGGCGGCCAGGAGGTGGCCCCGCGAGCCGTCGAAGCGGCGGTCCGGGTCGGGGACGCTGCCCGCCTTCGTCGAGATGATCAGGTCCCGGCGCGGCACCAGGCCGTCTATGAGCCGCCCGAGCAGGTACTCGGCGTCCCCGTCGCCGTACACGTCGGCCGTGTCGACGAGGGTCCCGCCCGCCTCCCAGAACGTCTTCATGACGTCCGCGGCGTCGTGCTCGTCGGTGTCACGGCCCCAGGTCAGGGTGCCGAGCCCGATGCGGGACACACGCAGGCCGGTGCGGCCGAGATGCCTCTGCTCCATGAACGCCGAGATTACTGGCCAGAACTGGGCAGTGGGTTGCCTGTGGATAACCGAATCTTCGCGTGCGGGCCCCGCGCGGCGGGACCGCGGCCTGACCCGACGGCCGCCCCCGCGCTACTGTCTCCGCAACAGCGTCGTTACTGATCAGTAAGGGGAATCGGCCATGCAGCTCGGGATCAACCTCGGCTACTGGGGTGCCGGAATGGACGGCGACAACCTCGCCGTGGCCCAGGAGGCCGACCGCCTCGGATACGCCGTCTGCTGGGCCGCCGAGGCCTACGGATCGGACGCGGCCACCGTCCTCACCTGGGTCGCCGCGCAGACCGAGCGGATCGACGTCGGCTCGGCCATCTTCCAGATCCCCGCGCGCCAGCCCGCGATGACCGCGATGACCGCCGCCACCCTCGACTCCCTCTCCGGCGGCCGCTTCCGCCTCGGCCTCGGCGTCTCCGGGCCGCAGGTCTCCGAGGGCTGGTACGGCGTCAAGTTCGACAAGCCGCTGGCCCGCACGCGCGAGTACGTCGAGATCGTCCGCAAGGCGATGACGCGGGAGCGGCTGTCCTACGAAGGCGAGCACTGGACGCTGCCGCTGCCGGGCGGCCCGGGCAAGCCGATCAAGCTGACCGTGCACCCTGAGCGCGAGCACATCCCGCTGTACATCGCCGCGATCGGGCCGAAGAACCTGGAGCAGACCGGCGAGATCGCCGACGGCGCACTGCTCATCTTCCCGTCCGCCGACCACCTGGAGGACACCGCGGTCACATACCTGCGGGCCGGGCGCGAGAAGGCCGGCAAGACCCTGGAGGGCTTCGACATCTGCCCGACGCTGCCGCTGGCCGTCGGCGACGACAAGGACGTCGAGCGGCTCGCCGACACCTTCCGCCCCTACACCGCGCTGTACGTCGGCGGCATGGGCAGCCGCAAGCAGAACTTCTACAACCAGCTCGCGCAGCGCATGGGGTACGAGGCGGCGGCCGCCGAGATCCAGGACAAGTACCTGTCCGGCGACAAGCAGGGCGCCGCGGCCGCGGTTCCGCACGAGCTGATCGACCGGACGACGCTGCTGGGTTCGGTGGAGCGGATCGCCGACCGGATGAAGGCCTACGCGGCGGCCGGCGTCACCACCCTCACCCTCGCCCCCGCGGGCTTCACCCTCGACGAGCGCCTCGCCTCACTGCGGGCGGGCGCGCAGGCCCTGGAGCTCGCCGGACTGGCGTAGGAGGGGGAGTTTCAGCGGCCGTGGTGGGGGCTCGGGGGTCTTCCCCGCCACGGCCGTCACGGGGAACAACGCGCCGGGACGCGCGCGGTTACGCCCTCGTCGTGCTTCAGGACGTCCGCCTTTCGGCGCAGTTGTCGGACATAGGTGTTGCGGCATCTGCCGTGCCGCATTTGACTCGATTGCATGCTTTCGGCGAAGAGTCTGTTCCAGGAGATCATCGACAACGACGAGTCCTTCGCGCTCTTCTGCTCCATCGCCGCCGGCGGTGAGTCGCAGGGCGGCTGGGAGAACGCCCGGATCGCCGCGCTCGTCCCGCAGAGCGAACGCGGCCTGGCCCCCAAGATCACCCGCCACGGCGCCGACGAGGACAAACACGGGCGCATCTTCACCGCGCTGATGAAGAAGCGCGGCCTCGCACCCGTGCCCGTCCCGCCGGAGACCGACTACACGATGCTCCTGGAGCGCGACGGCATCGGTCTGGCCCACGACCGGCTCAGGGCCGACCGGCCGCTGAGCGTGCAGGACATCGTCGTCTACCTCGCCCACAGCCGGGTCACCGAACAGCGCGCCTCCGAACAGATGGAGCTGCTGCGCAGGCACTTCGCCGACCACCCCGACCTCGGGCGCGCCGTGAAGATGATCTCCAACGACGAGGACAACCACCTCGCCTACTGCCACGAGGAACTGCTGCGCTTCGCCCGCGCGGGACACGGCCGCGCCATCCAGCGGACGCTGCGCCGGTGCGCGCTCGCCGAGATCCGGATCTACCGGGACGTCAGCCTGGCCGTCATGGCCCACATGGGCCGCATCCTCGGCTGGCCCAGGGCCAAGTCGGCCGTCCTCGCGGCCGGCATCCACGCCGTGTACGCGTGGGAGCGGTTCGCGGGCTGGCGGCGGATGGTCTCCCTGACGATGCCCGAGCGCCGCGACGCGCTCGGCGGACCGGCCGCCACGGCGCCAGAGTTCGCCTGAACCGACGGGACACCCCGGCCGTCCACGCGCTAGAGCCAGCCGCGCCGCTTGAACAACCGGTACAGCACGACCTCCAGGCCGGCCATCAGCAGGATCACCGCCGGATACGACCAACCCCACCGCAGCTCGGGCATGTGCCTGAAGTTCATGCCGTAGATCCCCGCGATCATCGTGGGGACCGCGGCCATGGCCGCCCACGCGGAGATCTTCCGCATGTCGTCGTTCTGCCGGACGCTCATCTGCGCCAGATGCGCCGAGAGGACGTCCGACACCAGCCGGTCCAGTCCCTCGACCGCCTCGTTCACGCGCGTGAGGTGGTCGCTGACGTCGCGGAAGAAAGGCTGCGCCTTCTCGTGGACGAACGGCACGCGCACGCCGAACAGGCCCCCGCCCGCGAGCCGGTCCAGCGGCTGCGCCAGCGGGCCCGTGGCCCGGCGGAACTCCAGGACCTGCCGCTTGAAGGAGTAGATCCGCGACGCCGTGTGCCGCGAGCCCCCGCCGGTCGGCGAGAACACCTCCGCCTCCAGCTCCTCCAGGTCCGTGCCCAACTCGCCCGCCACGTCGACGTAGTGGTCGACCACGGCGTCGGCGATCGAGTAGAGCACCGCCGTGGGGCCGTGCCGGAGCATCTCCGGCTCCTCCTCCAGACGGTGCCGCACGGCTCCCAGGGGCGCCTCCTCGCCGTGCCGCACGGTCACCACGAACGAGTCGCCCACGAAGACCATCACCTCGCCGGAGGAGACGATGTCGCTCTTCGGCTCGTACCCCACGGGCTTGAGGACCACGAACAGCGAGTCGTCGTACACCTCCAGCTTGGGGCGCTGATGCGCGTTGAGGGCGTCCTCGACGGCCAGCGGGTGCAGCCCGAACTCCTCCGCGACCTGGTCGAACTCGGGCTCCGTGGGCTCGTACAGCCCGATCCAGACGAAGGCGTCGCCCCCGCCCCGGCACTGCGCCAGGGCGTCGGAGAAGTCCGCGGGCCCCTCCGTGCGGCGCCCGTCGCGGTAGATGGCGCAGTCGACGATCACGGAGCGCATTCTCCCGCCGTACGCCGGCGACCGCACCCCGTCGTGCGCCTACGCTGGGCCGCATGCCCACGTTGATCCTCGTCCGGCACGGCCGGTCCACCGCCAACACCTCCGGAGTGCTCGCCGGCTGGACGCCCGGCGTCGCCCTCGACGAGCGCGGGGCCGCGCAGGCCGCCGCGCTGCCCGGCAGGCTGGAGGGACTGCCGATCGCCGAGGTCGTCGCCAGCCCCCTGCAACGCTGCCAGGAGACGATTCAGCCCCTCCTCGACGCCCGCCCCGGCCTGCGCGCGCACAGCGACGAGCGGATCGGGGAGTGCCACTACGGCGACTGGTCCGGCCGCAAGCTCGCCGAGCTGATGGACGAGCCGCTGATGGAGGTCGTGCAGGCGCACCCCTCCGCGGCGGCCTTCCCCGGCGGCGAGTCCATGAGGGCCATGCAGACCCGGGCCGCCGAGGCGGTGCGCGAGTGGAACGCGCGCGTGGAGCGCGACCACGGCGCCGACGCCGTCTATGTGATGTGCTCGCACGGCGACATCATCAAGTCGCTCGTCGCGGACGCGCTCGGACTTCATCTCGACCTCTTCCAGCGGATCTCTGTCGAACCGTGTTCCATCACCGCGATCCGTTACACCCGGCTGCGCCCCTTTCTCGTGCGCCTCGGCGACACCGGCGACTTCGCCTCGCTCGCGCCGCGCGAGGAACCCCCCGCCGGGGAGGCCGAGGTCGGGGGCGGTGCGGGCGCACCGTGATCGTCGGCCGCAGTAGGGTGAAGCGGTCCACGTACGCGCGCGTACACGCACGGACGTTCCCCCACACCTTTCCCGACCCACGATGACCCCCGATTCCCATGGAGACAGGACGTGTCCCGTCAGGTGTTCCTCTACGACCCCCCGGACCGCTTCGTGGCCGGTACGGTCGGACTGCCCGGGCGCCGTACCTTCTTCCTCCAGGCCACCGCCGGCGCCCGCGTGACCAGCGTGGCCCTGGAGAAGACCCAGGTCGCCGCGCTCGCCGAGCGCATGGACGAACTGCTGGACGAGGTCGTACGCCGTAGCGGCGGCAGCGCCCCGGTGCCCGCCGTGTCGCCTGCCGAGAACACCGACACGGCGCCCCTCGACACCCCGATCGAGGAGGAGTTCCGGGTCGGCACCATGGCCCTCGCCTGGGACGGCGAGGAGCAGCGCATGATCGTCGAGGCGCAGGCCCTCGTGGAGCTCGACGCGGACTCCGAGGAGGATCTCGCCGAGGCCGAGGAAAGGCTCCTCCAGGACGAGGAGAACGGGCCCCCGATGCTGCGGGTCCGGCTCACCGGCGCGCAGGCGAGAGCCTTCGCCAAGCGCGCCCTCGACGTCGTCAACGCCGGCCGGCCGCCGTGCCCGCTGTGCAGCCTCCCGCTCGACCCGGAAGGACACGTATGTCCGCGCCAGAACGGATACCGCCGGGGGGCGTGACGGCCACCGACCCCGCCTCCGCCGAAGCACGGGAACTCCTCGCGCACGGCGAGCTCACCGTCCGCGGACGCATCCGCGACGCCTCGAACGCGGCCCTGTACTGCACCGTCGCGCACGAGGGCCGCGAGGCCGCCTGCGTGTACAAGCCGGTCGCCGGGGAGAGACCCCTGTGGGACTTCCCCGACGGCAACCTCGCCCAGCGCGAGGTCGCCGCGTACGAGGTCTCCGAGGCGACCGGCTGGGGCCTCGTCCCGCCCACCGTGCTGCGCGAGGGGCCGTACGGCGAGGGCATGTGCCAGCTGTGGATCGAGACGGCTCCCGAGGCCGAACTGCTCGCCCTCGTGGACGGGGAGGAGCCCGAGCCCGGCTGGAAGGCGATCGGCTTCGCCGAGGTCGGCGAGGGCCGCACCGCGCTGCTGGTGCATGCCGACGACGAACGGCTGCGCCGGCTCGCCGTCCTCGACGCGGTGATCAACAACGCCGACCGCAAGGGCGGCCACCTGCTGCCCACCGCCGACGGCCGGCTCTACGGCATCGACCACGGCGTCACCTTCAACGCCGAGAACAAGCTGCGCACGCTCCTGTGGGGCTGGGCGGGGGAGCCCCTGACCGGTGAGGCCGTCGAGGCCCTGAAGGCCCTCACCGGCGCCCTGGAGCCCGGCGGGCCGCTGGCCGTCACCCTGGCCGCGCTCATCACCCCCGCCGAACTGGACGCCACGCGCGCGCGTGCCGGGGCGCTACTCGACTCGGGGAAGCATCCGGAGCCGAGCGGAGAGTGGCCGGCGATCCCCTGGCCCCCGGTCTAGAGACATCGGTCACATCGGCCGGAATCACACAAGAGCGCCTTCCCGGCCGTCCGGCCTGCTCCGGTTCGTATCAGCAACTTCCGTCCGGTTACGCTCATGACATGCATGCCTGGCCCGCTTCCGAGGTCCCCGCCCTGCCTGGTCAGGGCCGCGACCTGAGGATCCACGACACCGCGACCGGCGGTCTGGTCTCCCTCGACCCCGGTCCCGTCGCCCGTATCTACGTCTGCGGCATCACGCCGTACGACGCGACCCACATGGGTCACGCGGCGACCTACAACGCGTTCGACCTCGTTCAGCGCGTGTGGCTCGACACCAAGCGGCAGGTTCACTACGTCCAGAACGTCACCGACGTCGACGACCCGCTGCTGGAGCGGGCCGAACGCGACGGCGTCGACTGGGTCGCCCTCGCCGAGAAGGAGACCACCCTCTTCCGCGAGGACATGACGGCCCTGCGGATGCTCCCGCCGCAGCACTACATAGGCGCCGTCGAGGCGATACCCGGCATCGTCCCGCTCGTCGAGCGGCTGCGGGACGCGGGCGCCGCCTACGACCTCGAGGGCGACGTCTACTTCTCCGTCGAGGCCGACCCGAACTTCGGCAAGGTCTCGAACCTCGACGCCGCTGCCATGCGGCTGCTGTCCGCCGAGCGCGGCGGCGACCCGGACCGCCCGGGCAAGAAGAACCCGCTGGACCCGATGCTGTGGATGGCCGCCCGCGAGGGCGAGCCCAGCTGGGACGGCGGCTCGCTCGGCCGTGGCCGGCCCGGCTGGCACATCGAGTGCGTGGCCATCGCCCTCGACCACCTGGGGATGGGCTTCGACGTCCAGGGCGGCGGCTCCGACCTCGCCTTCCCGCACCACGAGATGGGCGCCTCCCACGCCCAGGTGCTCACCGGCGAGTTCCCCATGGCCAAGGCGTACGTCCACGCCGGCATGGTCGCCCTCGACGGCGAGAAGATGTCCAAGTCCAAGGGCAACCTCGTCTTCGTCTCGCAGCTGCGCCGGGACGGCGTCGACCCCGCCGCCATCCGTCTCACCCTCCTCGCCCACCACTACCGGGCCGACTGGGAGTGGACCGACCAGGTCCTCGTCGACGCCGAGGCCCGCCTCGAGCGCTGGCGGGCCGCCGTCTCCCGCCCCGACGGGCCGCCCGCCGAGGCGCTCGTCGACGAGATCCGCGAGGCCCTCGCCCACGACCTCGACGCCCCGGCCGCACTGGCCGCCGTCGACCGCTGGGCCGCGCTCCAGCAGGAGCAGGGCGGCACGGACATCGGCGCGCCCGGCGTCGTGTCCCGGGCCGTGGACGCACTGCTGGGCGTGGCGCTGTAGACGCAGCAGGGGCGGTGCGCGCATCGGCGCACCGCCCCTGCCAGGTCTTTCAGGCACTTCAGCCCGTTCAGTCCTCCGACGAATCGTCGTCGTCGGAGGAGTCCCCGATCTCGCCGATCTCACCGACCTCCCCGATCGGCTTCGGCGGCTTCGGGGGCCGGGTGCGCTCACCCGGGTCGGGCGGGCCGCCGCCGTCCCGGCGCCGCAGATACCGCTCGAACTCGCGGGCGATCGCCTCGCCCGACGCCTCCGGCAGCTCCGCGGTGTCCCGGGCCTCCTCCAGCGTCTGCACGTACTCGGCGACCTCGGTGTCCTCGGCGGCCAGCTGGTCCACGCCCACCTGCCAGGCGCGCGCGTCCTCGGGCAGCTCGCCCAGGGGGATGCGCACGTCGATCAGGTCCTCCAGACGGTTGAGGAGGGCCAGCGTCGCCTTCGGGTTCGGCGGCTGCGAGACGTAGTGCGGCACGGCCGCCCAGAGGCTGACCGCGGGCACCCCCGCGTGCGTGCACGCCTCCTGAAGGACGCCGACGATGCCCGTGGGGCCCTCGTACTTGGTCTCCTCCAGGTCCATCCGCTGCGCCAGGTCCGCGTCCGAGGTCGTCCCGCTGATCGGCACCGGACGCGTGTGCGGGGTGTCACCGAGCAGGGCGCCCAGGATGACGACCAGCTCCACGCCCAGCTCGTGCGCAAAGCCCAGCAGCTCGTTGCAGAACGAGCGCCAGCGCATGGACGGCTCGATACCGCGCACCAGCACCAGGTCGCGCGGCTTCTCGCCGCCCACCCGGACGACCGACAGCCTCGTCGTCGGCCACGTGATCTTGCGCACGCCGGCGTCCATCCACACCGTGGGGCGGTTCACCTGGAAGTCGTAGTAGTCCTCGGCGTCCAGCGCCGCGAACACCTCGCCCTTCCACTCCCGCTCCAGATGCCCGACCGCGGTGGAGGCGGCGTCGCCGGCATCGTTCCAGCCCTCGAACGCGGCCACCATGACCGGGTCGATCAGCTCGGGAACCCCCTCGAGCTCGATCACCCAGTGCCTCCTTCCGACGTGCCCTCGCTTGACCACCCAACCTTACGGCGTTCTGCGGGGGCGCCCGCAGCCCCCTTGTACGGGGGAGTGAACGGATCACTGCCCCGTTCGCCACCCCCGAACACCCCCCACCGGGCGCCGGTCAGAGCGAGGACCGCAACCACTGCTCCACGCTCGCGATGTGCACCGTCGCCCACGAGCGTGCCGCCTCCGCGTCCCGGTCGCGCAGGGCCGCCAGGATCGCCCGGTGCTCGCGCAGCGTGCCGGAGACGGCGTCCTCCTGCGTCAGACCGCGCCAGATCCGGGCCCGGGTGGTGGGCCCGGACAGCCCGTCGAGCAGCGAGCACAGCACCGAGTTGCCCGCGCTCTGCACGATGCCCCGGTGGAAGTCCAGGTCGCAGGCGACCAGTTCCTCCACCGAGGGCGTGTCGCCGAGCTTGTCCAACTGGGCGTCCAGCGCGTCCAGTTGCTGCTCGCTGATGCGCAGCGCGGCCATCGCGGTCGCGGCCGGCTCCAGGATGCGGCGCACCGCCAGGAACTCCAGGACGGTGTCGTCGCGGTGGAAGTCCACGACGAAACTCAGTGCCTCCAGGAGCAGTTGCGGGTCGAGGCTGGTGACGTATGTGCCGTCGCCCTGGCGCACGTCCAGGATCCGGATCAGCGACAGCGCGCGCACCGCCTCCCGCAGGGAGTTGCGGGACAGGCCCAGCTCGGCGGCCAGCTCACTCTCCTTGGGCAGCCGCTCCCCGGGGCGCAGCGCACCCGAGACGATCATGCCCTTGATCTTCTCGATCGCCTCGTCGGTGACTGCCATGACCGGCCTCCCTCTCGCTCATCGCCCAGACATCGGATGTCTCAGTCGCCATTATGGCGGCAGATCGGGGCGGTGCCTCCAGATCCGCGATCACTCGTTCCCGGACGCCTGCTCGATTGTCTCGAACTGTGGTTCTCCCAGCTCATGCACGGTCGCGGACGCCACCGGAACATCAGGAGTGTCCCGAAATGCCCCAGGATCCGCGCGCCGTCCAGTGGACCGGAACCGGCCTCGCCCTGGTCGACGCGATCCAGCGGCTGGTCGGCGACGCGGTCCTGGCGGAGGCCGCCGCCGTCCAGCGCGAGGACGTCGAGGCGAACCACGCGATGGGCGCGTACGGCGCGGACTGGCTGCTGGCGAAGGTCGGGAACGACCGCCCGCTGTGGATCCTGACGCACCGCAACACCGGCGCGCCGGCCACCGCCGGCTGGGGCACCGCCCTCGGCGTCATCCGTGGCGTCCGGCCAACTCCCCGCCGGCCACCTGAACCAGAAGGAAGCGATCAGCGCCGGGCGAGCTCCAACTCCAGCAGCCACTCGACCACTTCGGTGTGGTGACGGGCCTGGCGCGGGCTGTCGCCCCACACGTACAGGCCGTGTCCGGCCACGACCACCGCCGGCATCCGGGGCTCGCGGGCCGCCTCCAGCCGGTCGCCGAGGACCTTCATGTCCTGGCTGTTGGCGATGACCGGCAGCGTCACCTCGACGTCGTGCGCGGGCTGGCCGATTCCCTTGAGCATCTCCAGGTCCCGGAACACGATCCCGCCCGGGTGCCGGTGGCCCAGCGCCACGGACGCCACCGTGTGGACGTGCACGACCGCACCCGCACCGGTCAGCGCGGCCACCCGCGCATGCAGCTCCGCCTCGGCAGACGGCTTGCCGCCCTGTACGGCGCCGCCGCTGCCGTCCACCAACACCACGTCCGCGGGCGTCAGTTCGCCCTTGTCGTGACCGCTCGCGGTCACCGCGAGGCGCAGCGGGTCGCGGGTGAGCACCGCCGACAGGTTGCCGGACGTGCCGCGCATCCAGCCGAAGGAGGCGAAGCGCGCGGACTCGGCGGCGAGGACCGCCCCCGCCTCCTCCAGGTCGAGGGCGGTGATGTCGGCGGTCATGAAGTGCTCCTGGAATCGCGGACGGTGATCTCGTCGAACGTCCCCGCCTGTGCGTGGTCGCCGACGCCCTCCTCGTAGAACGGCTCCCCGGGCCGCCGGATCCCGACGGCGTGCCAGCCGGCCTCGCGGGCCGCGTCCAGCTCGCCCGGCCGGTCGGAGAGGAAGAGGAGACGGCGCCCGGCGATCCCCGTCGCCTCCGCGATACGGCGGTACGACGCCGGCTCCTGCTTGGGGCCCGCGTTCTCGGTGTCGTACAGCCCCGACACGAGCGACGTCAGGTCGCCCTCGGGGCTGTGGGCGAACCACGCCCGCTGCGCGGCCGCCGAACCGGACGAGTAGACGTACAGCCGCACGCCCGCCGCATGCCAGCCGCGCAGCCGCGGTACGACGTCGTCGTAGAAGTGCGAGACGAGGTCGCCGCGGGCGAAGCCCTCGGACCAGACAACGCCCTGGAGGGTCTTCAGCGGGGTCGCCTTGCGGTCGTCGTCGAGCCAGGCGTTCAGTGTCTTCTCGACGGCCGACGCGTCGGCGTCCGGCTCGCCCGTCAGCTCCCGGACCTGCGCGATCGCCCGCGCCACGGCCGGCTCCTCGGCGCGCTCGGTGAGCAGTTCGGCGAAGCGGGCGCGCGAGTACGGGTACAGCACGTCGACGACGAACCCCGTGGCGCTCGTGGTGCCCTCGATGTCGAGCACCACGGCGTCCACGTCGTACGTCAGGTCCCGCACGCTCACGTGGCGGCCCGGTCGGCCTCGTAGCCCGCCGCGAGCGTGTCGTGGTCGGGGAAGCGGGAGGCGATCGTCGAGCCGGTGAAGTTGCCGACCCAGCCGTCCTCCTCGTGGAAGAAGCGGATCGCCGTGAAGGAGGGCTCGGCGCCCATGTCGAACCAGTGGGTGGTGCCGCGCGGCACGCCCAGCAGGTCGCCCTTCTCGCAGAGCACCGCGTGCACCTCCCCGTTCACATGGAGGTAGAAGACGCCGGAGCCGGAGACGAAGAAGCGGACCTCGTCATCGTCGTCGTGGGTGTGCTCCTGCAGGAACTTCTCGCGGGCGGCCTTCGCCCTCGCCGGGAACTCCGGGTCGTCGCTCGGGTGCAGACCGAGGACGTCGACGGTGGTGAAGCCCTCCTGCGCGGTGAGCTTCTCGATCTCCGGGCCGTACGCGGCGAACACCGTCTCGCTGTCCGCGTCGAACGGCACGTCCGCACGGATGGGCCACTGCTCGTAGCGCACGCCCAGCGGCCTGAGGGCCTCGGCGATCTCGGCGGGGTCACAGTGGCGGCGGACCAGGGTCTCCGGGCCGGACTCGGACCAGGTCGTCAGCAGCGTCATGGATGCAACTCCAGGAGTCTGGAAGGCGAAAGGAGGAGTGGGGGAGGGCGGTGATCTCACGCCAGGGCAGGTGCCGGTCCCGCGATGGTAAACCCCGATGGCCCAGGCCGGTCGCGAACTGGACTGAAGCGACGCGGTGTTGAAGCAGGACACCGCGTGTTCCTGGCCTCCTCCGCCGACGGCGCCCACAGCCTCGCCGTCAAGCAGGCCTGATCGCGGCCTCCGTCAGCCCCGAACGCTGCAAAAGGGCGCGGACGCTCGGCACGCTTGCGCGACCGGCCCCCACGCCCCTTCGGACGAAATGCAGCCCGTTACTTCTTGTCGAGCAGATCCTGGACCTTGCTCCGGACGTCATCCGTGGCAAGCCCCCGGATCGTCAGCGTCGTGCGCCGCCGCAACACGTCATCCTGCGTCTCGGCCCACTCGTTGTCCCGCGCGTACACGACCTGAGCCCAGATCTCCGGAGCGTCGGGGTGAACCCGCTCGCCCAGCTCCGGGTTCTCGTTCGCCAGCCGCGCGATGTCGAACGCCAGCGAGCCATAGTGCGTGGCCAGGTGCTTCGCCGTGTCGGCGGCCATCCGCGGCCCGGGCGCCGGGTTGTCGACCAGCAGCCGGTGCGCGACCGCACGCGGGTTCGCGACACCCGGCAGCGGCAGCTTCTTGGGCAGCGAGGAGATCGGCTCGAAGTCGTCCCCCAGCGGAGCGCCCGGCAGCGCCTCCAGCTTCTTCATCACCGTACGGCCGATGTGCCGGAACGTCGTCCACTTGCCGCCCGCGACGGACAGCATGCCGCCACGGCCTTCCGTGACCACGGTCTCGCGCTTGGCCTTCGCCGTGTCGCCGGGGCCGCCCGGCAGTACGCGCAGACCCGCGAACGAGTAGGTGATGAGGTCCCGGGACAGCTGCTGGTCGCGGATGGAGAACGCGGCCTCGTCGAGTATCTGGGCGGTGTCCTTCTCGGTGACCGACACGTTGGCCGGGTCGCCCTCGAACTCCTCGTCGGTGGTGCCGAGCAGCAGCATGTCCTCCCAGGGGAGGGCGAAGGTGATGCGGTACTTGTCGATGGGGGTCGCGAGCGCGGCCTTCCAGGGGGCGGTGCGCTTCAGGACCAGGTGCGCGCCCTTGGACAGGCGGATGGACGGGGCCGCGTTCGGGTCCTCCATCCTGCGCAGGTGGTCGACCCAGGGGCCGGTCGCGTTCAGGACGAGACGGGCGTCGACGCCGAACTCGTCGCCGGACGTGCGGTCGCGCAGCTCGGCGCCCGTCACCCGGCCCTTGGTGAACCGCAGCCCGCTCACCTCGGCGTGGTTCAGGACCACCGCGCCCGCCTCGACGGCCGCGCGGACCGTCATCAGCGCCATGCGCGCGTCGTTCATCTGGTCGTCGCCGTACACGGCCACGGCCTTGAGGTTGTCGGTGCGCAGCTCGGGCACGTCCTGCGCGGCCTTGGCCGGGGACAGCAGGTGGCCGACGCCGTCGCCGAACGCCGACAGCGCGGAGTAGGCGAAGACACCCGCGCCGAGCTTCGCCGCGCCGTGCGGCCCGCCCTTGTACACGGGGAGGTAGAACGTGAGCGGGTTCGCCAGGTGGGGGGCCACCTGGCGGGAGACCGCACGGCGCTCGAAGTGGTTCTCCGCCACCAGCTTCACCGCGCCGGTCTGCAGGTAGCGCAGACCGCCGTGGAGCAGCTTGGAGGAGGCGGAGGAGGTGGCGCCGGCGAAGTCGCCGGCGTCGACCAGGGCCACCCTGAGGCCGGACTGCGCGGCGTGCCAGGCGGTGGAGATGCCCAGGATGCCGCCGCCGATGACGAGGAGGTCGTACGACGCCTTGGAGAGCTGCTCCCGGGTCTCGGCACGGCTCGGGTTCGAGCCGGACGCCGGGCGCGTCCCCAGGGCAGGCACGGACTGCAGGGTGGACTGACTGGTCATGTGGGGTTCTTACTCCTCGTCAGTTTTCGTCTTCGATCCAGCCCATGGTCCGCTCCACGGCCTTGAGCCAGCTCTTGTACTCACGGTCGCGGGCGTCCGCGTCCATGCGGGGGGTCCACTCGGCGGCCCGACGCCAGTTGGCGCGCAGGTCGTCGGTGCTGGTCCAGAAGCCGACGGCGAGACCGGCGGCGTAGGCGGCGCCGAGGCAGGTGGTCTCGGCGACCATCGGGCGCACCACGGGGGCGTCCAGGAAGTCCGAGAGGGTCTGCATCAGCAGGTTGTTGGAGGTCATGCCGCCGTCGACCTTGAGGGCCGCGAGCTCGACGCCGGAGTCCTTCGTCATGGCGTCGGTGATCTCGCGGGTCTGCCAGGCGGTGGCCTCCAGGACGGCGCGCGCGAGGTGCGCCTTGGTGACGTACCGGGTGAGGCCGGCGATCACACCGCGGGCGTCGGAGCGCCAGTAGGGGGCGAACAGACCGGAGAAGGCCGGCACGAAGTAGGCGCCGCCGTTGTCCTCGACGGAGAGCGCGAGCGTCTCGATCTCGGCGGCGGTGGAGATCAGGCCCATCTGGTCGCGCATCCACTGCACCAGCGAGCCGGTGACGGCGATCGAGCCCTCGAGGGCGTAGACCGGGGCGTCGTCGCCGATGCGGTAGCCGACGGTGGTGAGCAGGCCGGAGTAGGAGTTGATGATCTTCTCGCCGGTGTTCATGAGCATGAACGTGCCGGTGCCGTACGTCGACTTGGCCTCGCCCTCGGCGAAACAGGTCTGGCCGAACAGGGCCGCCTGCTGGTCGCCGAGCGCGGACGCGACCGGGATGCCGCCGAGCAGGTCGCCGAGCTTGCCGCCGGTGACCTCGCCGTAGACCTCGGCGGAGGAGCGGATCTCGGGGAGCATCGACAGCGGGACGCCGATGGACTCGGCGATCTTCTCGTCCCACTCCAGCGTGTGGAGGTTCATGAGCAGGGTGCGGGAGGCGTTGGTGACGTCGGTGACGTGGTGGCCGCCGTCGACGCCGCCGGTCAGGTTCCAGATGACCCAGCTGTCCATGGTGCCGAAGAGGATGTCGCCGGCCTCGGCGCGCTCGCGCAGGCCCTCGACGTTGTCCAGCAGCCAGCGGGCCTTGGGCCCGGCGAAGTAGGAGGCCAGCGGCAGGCCCGTCTCGCGGCGGAAGCGGTCCTGGCCGACGTTGCGGCCGAGCTCCTTGCAGAGCGCGTCGGTGCGGGTGTCCTGCCAGACGATGGCGTTGTGGACGGGCTCACCGGTGTTCTTGTCCCACAGCAGCGTGGTCTCACGCTGGTTGGTGATGCCGATGGCCTTGATGTCGTCACGGGTGATGCCGGCCTTCTCGATGGCTCCGGCGACGACCTCCTGGACGTTGGTCCAGATCTCGTTGGCGTTGTGCTCGACCCAGCCCGGCTTCGGGAAGATCTGCTCGTGTTCCTTCTGGTCGACGGAGACGATCCGGCCGTCCCGGTCGAAGACGATGCAGCGGGAGGAGGTGGTGCCCTGGTCGATGGCGGCGATGAACGGGCCGGCGGTGTGCGCGTCGGTCACTGTGTGCTCCTGGGTTCCGTGGTTGGGGGGCTGTCTGTACGGCGCTGCTGACTACAGGGTGCGGCTGGTGCTCTTAAGCAAAAGCGACGTTGTAGATGCCTGCAGCGATCGCGCCGCCGATCAGCGGACCGACCACCGGGATCCAGGCGTAGCTCCAGTCGGAGCCGCCCTTGTTGGGCAGGGGCAGGAGGGCGTGGACGATGCGCGGACCGAGGTCACGGGCCGGGTTGATCGCGTAGCCGGTCGGGCCGCCGAGGGACAGACCGATCGAGACGACCACGAGCGCGGTGATCAGGGCGCCCAGGTTGCCGAGGCCGTTGCCCTTGTCGTTGAGGCCCTGGGTGAGGACGGCCAGCACCAGCACGATGGTGCCGATGATCTCCGTGGCCAGGTTCTGCCAGACGACGCGGATCTCCGGGCCGGTGGAGAAGATGCCCAGGACCGGGCCGGCCCCCTGCTCCTGTGCCTCGACGGCCTTGACCTTCGTGGACTGCGCCCCCGGACCGCCGACGATCTCCTTGTCGGTGAGGTGCGCGTGGAACTGGCCGTAGTAGGCGACCCAGACCAGGGTGGCGCCGATCGCGGCGCCGAGCAGCTGTCCGCCCCAGTAGACCGGAACGTTGCTCCAGTCGTCGTCCTTGATCGCGAGTGCGAGGGTGACCGCCGGGTTGAGGTGGGCGCCGGAGAGGGGCGCCGAGGTGTAGACGGCCGTCAGAACGGCGAAACCCCACCCGAAGGTGATGGCGAGCCAGCCGGCGTTGCGGGCCTTGGAGGCCTTCAGCGTGACGGCGGCGCAGACGCCGCCGCCGAGCAGGATGAGTATGGCGGTACCGATGGTCTCGCCGATGAAGATGTCGGAGCTGGACACCCGCGACTCCTTTGTCCTTCGTCCAGGGAAGCCGAACCCCGGGTCCCGCCGGGGGTTCGAGCGCCCTCGGGGTGAGAGCGATGCCGGCCTCTGGCGTTGTCACACTCTAGCGTGTATTGCCGTTAGGTGTTCGACAATGCCGACCGATGGACGGGAGTCTTGCTCCGGTGTCACGTGTGCGTCAAGGGTGCTGTTATCGAAAACTCGATCGTTATTGATCGATGCGAGTTATCGATCTTCGGGTCGGTGCGCATACTCTCGCCCTATTTGCTCATGTAAGAGGCTGTTTCAGCGTATGCCCGAGGCCGGAACGGCATCCCGCCGTCCCGGCCTGCTCTCACGGACTTCTCAGCTGCCCGCCGGTGCCTGCCCAGGCTTTTCCTCAGGTGCGGCGGGTCGCTCAGAAGCGACCGGCGCCCAGGTCCCGCGACACCGCGCGGGCGCAGTCGCGCACCGCCGCGATCAGCTCGGGGCGCAGCTCGCCGTCCCGGCCCAGGCGTTCCACGGCGCCTGTGACGCCGACCGCGCCGACGGGCATGCGCCGCCGGTCGTGGATCGGCGCCGCGATGGAGGCCACGCCCTCCCAGGTCTCCTCCACGTCGGCCGCGTACCCGCGCGCGCGGGTGAGGTCGAGGATGCGCTCGAAGGCGTCCGACTCACACACCGTGCGGTCCGTGAACGGCTTGCGCTCGGCCTCCAGCGCCTCGCTGTGCGCGACGGGATCGTAGGCCGACAGCACCTTGCCCAGGGCCGTGGAGTGCAACGGCTGCATGGCCCCGATCTCCAGCACCTGCCGGCTGTCGTCGGGCCGGAAGACGTGGTGCACGATCAGCACGCCCTGCTGGTGCAGCACGCCCAGGTGCACGCTCTCGCCGCTGGAACGGGCCAGGTCGTCCGTCCACACCAGGGCGCGCGCGCGTAGCTCGTGCACGTCCAGGTACGTGGTGCCCAGGCGCAGCAGCTCCGCGCCCAGCTGATAGCGGCCGGAGGCGTCGTCCTGCTCGACGAAGCCCTCCTGCTGGAGGGTGCGCAGGATGCCGTGGGCGGTGCCCTTGGCCAGGCCCGTGGACGAGGCGATGTCCGACAGGCCCAGGCGCCGCTCGCCGCCCGCGAGCAGCCGCAGCATCGCGGCCGCACGTTCGACCGACTGGATGTTCCGTGCCATCGCCGTCCTGCCTCCGTCCCCTCGACCGACCACGCGCGGTAGCTGCTACCGCCGTTCGGCAATGTCGAACACTACCGGTCCATGTCGACCTCCCGCTAATGGTCGGTCGATACGTGTTACGTCATTCGTCTCCCCGGAGTGGCGCGCCCGTCGCACGTCCGTGCACCGGTCGCGCCCCCGGCCGCGCCCCGGTCGTGCGACGCTCGTGCCTCGCTCGTGATCGGGTCGCGGTCCGGCCGTCCCGCTCGTCCGCCCCGTGGACGCCCCTGACCATAAGGCCTCCGTCCCGGCTACCCTGACGGCGTGCGCTCTCCTCGGGAAGCCGTTCGGCACGCATCCTGAGGTGACGCAAAGCCGACAGCCGTCGCATCTGAGGGAGCCCTTTCATGGCCTCTGTGCCGCCGACCCCTTCCGCCGACAGCCGGACCCGTGTGTCCGCGCTCCGAGAGGCCCTGGCCACCCGAGTCGTGGTGGCCGACGGAGCCATGGGCACCATGCTCCAGGCCCAGGAGCCCACCCTGGAGGACTTCGAGAACCTCGAGGGCTGCAACGAGATCCTCAACATCACCCGGCCGGACATCGTCCGCTCCGTGCACGAGGAGTACTTCGCCGCGGGCGTGGACTGCGTCGAGACCAACACGTTCGGCGCAAACCACTCCGCCATGGCCGAGTACGACATCCCCGAACGGGTGTATGAACTGTCCGAGGCGGGCGCCCGCATCGCCCGGGAGACCGCAGACGCCTTCGCCGCCCGCGACGGACGCCGGCGCTGGGTCCTGGGCTCGATCGGCCCGGGCACCAAGCTGCCCACCCTCGGCCACATCGGCTTCACCACGCTGCGCGACGCCTACCAGCGAAACGCCGAGGGCCTCATCACCGGCGGAGCCGACGCGCTCATCGTCGAGACCACCCAGGACCTGCTGCAGACCAAGGCCGCCGTCCTGGGCGCCCACCGCGCCCGGGAGCTGGCCGGCCTGGACCTGCCGCTGATCGTCTCCGTGACCGTCGAGACGACCGGCACGATGCTCCTCGGCTCGGAGATCGGCGCCGCCCTGACGGCGCTGGAGCCGCTCGGCATCGACATGATCGGCATGAACTGCGCCACCGGCCCGGCCGAGATGAGCGAGCATCTGCGCTACCTCGCCCGCAACGCGCGCATCCCGCTGGCCTGCATGCCGAACGCGGGCCTGCCCGTGCTGGGCAAGGACGGAGCGTCCTACCCGCTGAGCGCGCCGGAGCTCGCCGACGCCCAGGAGAACTTCGTCCGGGACTACGGCCTGTCCCTGGTCGGCGGCTGCTGCGGCACCACCCCCGAGCACCTGCGCCAGGTAGTCGAACGCGTCCGCGACCTGACCCCCGTGGAGCGGACCCCGCGCCCCGAGGCCGGCGCCGCCTCCCTCTACCAGAGCGTCCCCTTCCGCCAGGACACCTCCTACCTCGCGATCGGCGAGCGCACCAACGCCAACGGCTCCAAGAAGTTCCGCGAGGCCATGCTCGCCGGCCGCTGGGACGACTGCGTCGAGATGGCCCGCGAGCAGATCCGCGAGGGCGCGCACCTGCTGGACCTGTGCGTGGACTACGTCGGCCGCGACGGCGTCGCCGACATGGAGGAACTCGCCGGCCGCTTCGCCACCGCCTCCACCCTGCCGATCGTCCTGGACTCCACCGAGGTGGAGGTCATCCGGGCGGGCCTGGAGAAGCTCGGCGGCCGCGCGGTCATCAACTCCGTCAACTACGAGGACGGCGACGGCCCCGAGTCCCGCTTCGCGAAGGTCACCCGGCTGGCCCAGGAGCACGGCGCGGCGCTGATCGCCCTCACCATCGACGAGGAGGGCCAGGCCCGCACCCCCGAGAAGAAGGTCGAGATCGCCGAACGGCTCATCGACGACCTCACCGGGAACTGGGGCATCCGCGAGGAGGACATCCTCATCGACACCCTGACCTTCACCATCTGCACCGGTCAGGAGGAGTCCCGCGGCGACGGCGTCGCCACCATCGAGGCGATCCGCGAGCTCAAGCGCCGCCACCCCGACGTCCAGACCACCCTGGGCCTGTCGAACATCTCCTTCGGCCTCAACCCGGCCGCCCGCATCCTGCTCAACTCCGTCTTCCTCGACGAGTGCGTCAAGGCGGGCCTGGACTCGGCGATCGTGCACGCCTCGAAGATCCTGCCCATCGCCCGCTTCACCGAGGAAGAGGTGCAGACGGCCCTCGACCTCATCCACGACCGCCGGTCCGAGGGCTACGACCCGCTCCAGAAGCTCATGCAGCTCTTCGAGGGCGCCACGGCGAAGTCCCTGAAGGCCGGCAAGGCCGAGGAACTGGCCGCGCTGCCCCTGGAGGAGCGCCTCAAGCGCCGCATCATCGACGGCGAGCGCAACGGCCTGGAGACCGACCTCGACGAGGCCCTGCAGAGCCGCCCGGCGCTGGACATCGTCAACGAGACCCTCCTGGACGGCATGAAGGTCGTCGGCGAACTGTTCGGCTCCGGCCAGATGCAGCTGCCCTTCGTGCTCCAGTCCGCCGAGGTCATGAAGGCCGCCGTCGCCCACCTCGAACCGCACATGGAGAAGACCGACGACGACGGCAAGGGCACGATCGTGCTGGCCACCGTCCGCGGCGACGTCCACGACATCGGCAAGAACCTCGTCGACATCATCCTGTCCAACAACGGCTACAACGTCGTCAACCTCGGCATCAAGCAGCCCGTCTCCGCGATCCTGGACGCCGCCGCCGAGCACCGCGCCGACGTCATCGGCATGTCCGGCCTCCTGGTCAAGTCCACCGTGATCATGAAGGAGAACCTGGAGGAGCTCAACCAGCGCGGCCTCGCGGCGAACTACCCCGTCATCCTCGGCGGCGCCGCCCTGACCAGGGCCTACGTCGAGCAGGACCTGCACGAGATCTACGAGGGCGAGGTCCGCTACGCCCGCGACGCCTTCGAGGGCCTGCGCCTCATGGACGCCCTCATCGGCGTCAAGCGGGGCGTGCCCGGCGCGAAGCTGCCCGACCTCAAGCAGCGCCGGGTGCGCGCGAGCACGGCCGCCGTCGAGGTCGAGGAACGCCCGGAGGAGGGCCATGTCCGCTCCGACGTGGCCACCGACAACCCCGTCCCCAAGGCGCCGTTCGACGGCGCCCGCGTCATCAAGGGCATCCAGCTCAAGGAGTACGCCTCCTGGCTCGACGAGGGCGCCCTGTTCAAGGGCCAGTGGGGTCTGAAGCAGGCCCGCACCGGCGACGGACCCACCTACGAGGAACTCGTCGAGACCGAGGGCCGACCCCGGCTGCGCGGCCTGCTGGACCGGCTCCAGACCGACAACCTCCTCGAAGCCGCCGTCGTCTACGGCTACTTCCCCTGCGTGTCCAAGGACGACGACCTGATCATCCTGGACGAACAGGGCAACGAACGCACCCGCTTCACCTTCCCCCGCCAGCGCCGCGGCCGCCGCCTGTGCCTGGCCGACTTCTTCCGCCCGGAGGAGTCGGGGGAGACGGACGTCGTCGGCTTCCAGGTCGTCACCGTCGGCTCCCGCATCGGCGAGGAGACCGCCAAGCTCTTCGAGTCGAACTCCTACCGCGACTACCTCGAACTGCACGGCCTGTCCGTCCAGTTGGCGGAGGCCCTCGCCGAGTACTGGCACGCGCGCGTGCGTTCGGAACTCGGCTTCGCCGGCGAGGACCCGGCCGACATCGAGGACATGTTCGCCCTGAAGTACCGCGGCGCCCGCTTCTCCCTCGGCTACGGCGCCTGCCCCGACCTGGAGGACCGCGCCAAGATCGCCGAGCTGCTGCGGCCCGAGCGGATCGGCGTTCACCTGTCCGAGGAGTTCCAGCTCCACCCCGAGCAGTCCACGGACGCCATCGTGATCCACCACCCCGAGGCGAAGTACTTCAACGCACGGTGACCCCAGGCGCGCCACTGAGCACACTGATCGGATAAGTCGTACACTGGTCGGTCCACTGCAGGCCGGTTCCCCAGCGGGAACCGGCCTGCTCGTCCCTCAAGGAGGTACGTGGATGACCAGCACGGTTCCCGCGTCAGTAACCCGCACGGCCGAGGGCTCAGCCCTGCAGGCCGTGCTCCTCGACATGGACGGCACTCTGGTGGACACCGAGGGCTTCTGGTGGGACGTCGAGGCCGAGATCTTCGCCGGACTCGGCCACCCCCTCGACGACTCCTGGCGCCATGTGGTGGTCGGCGGCCCGATGAGCCGCAGTGCCGGGTTCCTGATCGAGGCGACCGGGGCCGACATCACCCTCGCCGACCTGACCGTCCTGCTCAACGAGGGGTTCGAGGACCGCATCACCCGCGCCCTGCCCCTGATGCCGGGAGCCGCCCGGCTGCTCGCCGAGCTGGCCGAGCACGAGGTCCCCACGGCCCTCGTCTCCGCCTCCCACCGGCGCATCATCGACCGCGTCCTGATCTCGCTCGGCGCCGAGCACTTCCGGCTGAGCGTCGCCGGCGACGAGGTCCCGCGCACCAAGCCGTACCCCGACCCCTACCTGTTCGCCGCCGCCGGCCTCGGCGTGGACCCGACCAGATGCGCCGTCGTCGAGGACACCGCGACCGGCGTCGCCTCGGCGGAGGCGGCGGGCTGTCACGTCGTCGTGGTGCCCTCCGTGGCCCCCATCGCACCGTCCGCGCGCCGCACCGTCGTGCCCTCCCTGGAACAGGTCGACCTGCCTTTTCTGCGTGGCCTGATGCCGCTCCGATGATCGCCACGACGATCATTGGAGAGCGACCGGCAACGGAAATGCGAGAGAGCGTTCACCCAGCGTGCACCGCCGATAACAAGGAATTCGGCGGGCGTGCGCGCGGGGGAATTCGGATCTTCATCGGCGCCTTCTGGACGGCCGAATTCCGCCCCACTCGAACCCTTTTGAGCGTGTGACGTTCCCCACCTGGCCGGGGGTCGACAGATGACTCTCCGTGTGCTTCAAGCCCCTGTCGGAGGGGCTCGGGCGCGTCTTTGTGTCCCGATTGGTGATTCGCTGTACGAATCCTTCCGCTGACGGTTGTTCAGTGCGTCCACAGCCGGTTTCGCAGCGTGATGGGCTTTCAACTCCGGTGGCTGCGAACCGTCGTGCTGGTGCGGACTAATCTCGTCGCGAGAACATCGCCGTACCCCGTGATCCGCTGCGACACCCCTGCATGCCGGATACACGGACCGACAGCTCTGGAGAAACTCGAGCATGAACCGCAAGACTTTGGTGCTGCCGGCCGTGGTCGGTCTGCTCGCGCCCGTTCTCGCCGCCTGCGGCGGGTCCGACAGCGGCAGCGGCAGCGGCGACGCCATCGTCGTCGGCACCACCGACCGGTTCACCGCCACCAAGGACGCCCCGGCGCCGCTCGACCCGGCGTACTCCTACGACGTCGGCACCTGGAACATCCTGCGCCAGACCGTGCAGACCCTGATGATCCAGCCCAAGGGCGAGGGCGAACCCGTCCCGGAGGCGGCCGAGAGCTGCAGCTTCACCGACAGCGGCAACGAGCGTTACGCCTGCAAGCTGCGCAGCGGCCTGAAGTTCGCGAACGGCGACGCCATCACCGCCAAGGACGTCAAGTTCTCCATCGAGCGCGCCCGCACCATCAAGGCCGACTCCGGCGTCTTCGCCCTGCTGTCCACCATCGACACCATCGAAACGCAGGGCGACAACGAAGTCATCTTCCACCTCAAGACCGCCGACGCCACTTTCCCCTTCAAGCTGTCGACGCCGGTCGCCGGCATCGTCAACCCCGACGACTACGACAAGGGCAAGCTGCGCGACGGCTTCGCGGTCGACGGCTCCGGCCCCTACACCCTCAAGGCCGAGACCGACGGCGACGAGATGACCAAGGCCGTGTTCACGAAGAACCCCAACTACAAGGGGACGCTCGACGTGAACAACGACGAGGTCGACATGGTCTCCTACAAGGACGCCGACGCCATGGGCACCGCCCTGCAAAAGGGCGACATCGACCTCATGACCCGCACCATGTCGCCCGAGCAGATCAAGAAGCTCTCCGAGGGCTCCCCCAGCGGCGACATCGACATGGTCGAACTCAACGGCCTCGAGATCCGCTACCTGGCCTTCAACACCACAGCCCCCACGGTCAAGTCCAAGGCCGTGCGCCAGGCGATGGCCCAGGTCGTCAACCGCGCCGAGCTCGTCTCCAAGGTGTACGGCTCCCAGGCCGAGCCGCTCTACTCGCTCGTCCCGGCCACCCTCACCGGCCACTCCAACTCGTTCTTCAACGCCTACGGCGACCCGAGCGTCTCCAAGGCCAAGTCCCTGCTGAGCGACGCGGACATCACCACCCCGGTGAAGCTGACGCTGAACTACACGACGGACCACTACGGCCCGGCCACCAAGCAGGAGTTCGAGACGCTGCAGAAGCAGCTCAACGACAGCGGCCTGTTCGACGTCACCATCCAGGGCACAGCCTGGGACTCGTTCGTCCCGGCCGAGCGCAAGGGCGAGTACGCCGTCTGGGGCATGGGCTGGTTCCCCGACTTCCCCGACGCCGACAACTTCGTCGCGCCGTTCCTCGACAAGGACAACTTCCTCAAGTCCCCGTACGCCAACAGCGACATCATCAACAACCTGATCCCGGCCTCCCGTCGCGAGGCCGACCGCCTCAGCGCCGCGACGAGCCTGAAGGAGATCCAGGACACCGTCGCCAAGGACGTTCCGATCCTCCCGCTGTGGCAGGGCAAGCAGTACGTCGCCGCCAACAACGACGTCACGGGCACGGCCTACGCGCTGAACTCCTCCGCCACCCTTCAGCTGTGGGAGCTCGGCCGCGGCACCAGCAACTGACGCAAGCCCTGACGGTCCGGGGCCCGGGACGGGGACCCCGGTGTGACGAGAACCGACGACGAAGGCACCAAGTGAACATGCGTAACCAGTGGCCGGTCCTGCCGATCGTGGCGGGGCTGGCCTCCGGCCTGCTCACCGGCTGCGGCACCCAGAGCGGGGGCTCCGGAGGCGACGCCTCCGCCGTGGTCCTGGGGATGTCGGACGACGTCCTCGCCACCGACCCCGCCTCTGGCTACGACCCCGGCTCCTGGCTGTTGTTCAACAACGTCTTCCAGTCGCTGCTGAGCTTCCCCAAGGGCGGCACCGAACCCGAGCCGGACGCGGCCAAGGAGTGCTCCTTCAGCGACACCAGGACCCAGGTCTACACGTGCACCCTGAAGGACGGCCTGAAGTTCAGCAACGGCGACGCGCTCACCTCCGAGGACGTCAAGTTCTCCTTCGACCGCATGCTGAAGATCAATGACGACGCCGGCCCGGCGATCATGTTCCCCATGCTCGACACGGTCGAGACGCCCGACGCCAAGACCGTCGTCTTCAAACTGAAGGTCCCCGACGCCACCTTCCCCAGCAAGATCGCCTCGGGCGCCGGCTCCATCGTCGACCACAGGGAATACGACGCCGGCAGCCTGCGCGAGGACGGCGGCGCCGTCGGCTCCGGCCCCTACAAACTGGACTCCTTCGGCGACGACGAAGCCGTCTTCTCCGTCAACGAGAACTACCGGGGCACCGCCGACGACGCCCAGAACACCGGCGTCACCCTGAAGTTCTTCAGCGGCGACCAGAAGGCCCTCAAAAAGGCTTTGCTCGCCGGCGACGTCGACATCGCCTACCGCGGCCTCACCGCCGCCGACATCTCCGACATCCAGCAGAGCACCGACGACGCGGCCGCCGAGGTCGTCGAGGGCAGCAGCGCCGAGGTCCAGCACCTCGTCTTCAACATGACCGACCCCGTCGCCGGAAAGCTCGGCGTCCGCCGCGCCATCGCCCACCTGATCGACCGCGAAGCCCTCATCAAGGACGTCTACCAGGGCACCGCCGACCCCCTCTACTCGATCGTCCCGGCCGGCATCACGGGCCACAACACCGCCTTCTTCGACCGCTACGGCGCCCGCCCCTCGAAGGCCAAGGCCGCCGCCGCACTCGCCGACGAGGGCATCACCGGCAAGGTGAAGCTCACCCTCTGGTCCACCCCGTCCCGCTACGGCCCCGCCACCGACCAGGAACTCGCCGCCATCGCCGCCCAGCTCAACGCCAGCGGCCTGTTCGACGCCGACGTCAAGTCCGTCGCCTACGACCAGTACGAGAAGGACATCGCCGCCGGCAAGTACGGCGTCTACGTCAAGGGCTGGGTGCCCGACTACCCCGACGCCGACAACTTCACCTCGCCCTTCTTCGGCAAGGGCAACGTCCTCGGCAACAACTACACCAACGAAGCCATCACCGGCACGCTCATCCCGCGCACCGCCGCCCAGAGCGACCGCACCGCCACCGGCACCGACTTCGGCGACGTCCAGAACCTCGTCGCCGAACAACTGCCCGTCCTGCCCATCTGGCAGGCCAAGCAGTACGCCGTCGTCGGCGACCACGTCTACGGCCTCGAGAACTGCCTCGACGCCTCGACGGTGTTCCGCTTCTGGGAACTCAGCAAGGGCTGACAGCCGAACGCGACAAGGCGCCCCTCCTGCCCGGAGGGGCGCCCTGCGTTCGAACCCATGGCCGCCTACTGCGCGCCGGGACGCACCAGACCGCTCTCGTACGCGTACACCGCGGCCTGCACCCGGTCGCGCAGCCCCAGCTTCGTCAGCACATGACCTACATGCGTCTTCACCGTCGTCTCGCTGACGAACAGATCGGCCGCGATCTCGGCGTTCGACAGGCCCCGCGCCACCAGCTTCAACACCTCCACCTCACGGTCGGTGAGCGTGTGCAGCGTGTCCGGCACCGGCTCGTCGCCCGACGGCAGATGCGTGGCGTACTTGTCCAGCAGCCGACGCGTGATGCTCGGCGCCAGCATCGCCTCACCCGCCGCCACCACCCGGATCGCCTGCACCAGTTCGTTGGCGGGCGCGTCCTTCAACAGAAACCCGCTCGCCCCCGCCCGCAGCGCCTCCACCACGTACTCGTCGAGATCGAACGTGGTCAGCACCAGCACCTTCGCCGGACCGTCCCGCCCCGGCCCGGTGATCTGCCGGGTCGCCTCCACCCCGTCCATCCGCGGCATCCGGATGTCCATCAGCACCACATCGGGCTGCAACGCCCGCACCTGGTCAAGAGCCTGCAGGCCGTCTCCGGCCTCGCCGACGACCGCGATGTCCTGCTCGGCCTCCAGAATCATCCGGAAGCCCGTGCGCAGCAGCGGCTGGTCATCGACCAGTAGGACGCGGATGGCCACGTAAGTCTCCTTCTCTAGCCCGGCCCCATTCTGCCCTGCGCCCCTTACTCCGACTCGGCCGCCCTCACCGGCAGCGTCACCGGAAGCGGATACGGCGGGGGAGTGCCGCCGAACTCCGGACAGTGCGCCTGGTGATCGCACCAGCCGCACAACTTGGTCGGCCGCGGCCGCCACTCACCCGTCTGCGTCGCCAGCCGGATCGCCTCCCACAGCGCGAGCAACTTGCGCTCGACCCGCTCCAGATCGGCGAGGACGGGATCGTAGGTCAGCACATCCCCACTGCCGAGATACACGAGCTGCAGCCGCCGCGGAATCACGTTCTTCAGCCGCCACACCACCAGGGCGTAGAACTTCATCTGGAACAGCGCACCGTCCGCGTACTCCGCGCGCGGCGCCTTGCCCGTCTTGTAGTCGACGATCCGCACCTCACCCGTCGACGCCACATCCACCCGGTCGATGATCCCGCGCAACCGCAGCCCCGACTCCAGCTCCGCCTCGACGAACAGCTCCCGCTCGGCGGGCTCCAGCCGCGTCGGATCCTCCAGCGTGAACCAGCGCTCGACCAGCCCCTCCGCCTCCGCCAGCCAGCCCGCCAGCCGCTCACCCTCAGGATCGTCGGCGAACAGCTCCCCGACCTCCGGCCGCGTCTCCCGCAGCCGGTCCCACTGGCCCGGAACCAGCGACTTGGCCCGCGGCGCGGTCCGCTCCGCCGCCGGAGCGTCGAACAACCGCTCAAGGACCGCGTGCACCAACGTCCCCTTCGTCGCCGCCGGGCTCGGCTTCTCCGGAAGCCGGTCGATCACCCGGAATCGGTACAGCAGCGGACACTGCATGAAATCACCGGCCCGCGAGGGCGACAGCGAGGCAGGCGCCGTCGCGACAACCGCCGCCCCCGCCTCGGGCACGGCCACTGCCGCCTCCGGGACGGCCGCCCCCGCCGACTCCGCCACCACACCGCCGTCACCCGCCGGGACGACGCCCTCGCTGCTGCTCTCCATGCCCCAGACCATACGGCCCACCACTGACAGTCACCCAGCCCGCGCACCCGCCACACCCCGAACAGCTGCGACGAGCGGGGAAACACAGGGGGTGCCGAGGCGGAACGCGTCCCGACCGCCGCATACCATCGGTCCCAGACCCTCCCGCCCGGCACGAGCGGGAGACGCTTCGATCGAGGGGAAACCGTGGTGGAAAGCGGCGGGAGCGGGCGGCCGCGGCCGGACAACGAACAGTCGGCCGAGCACCCCGCCACACCTGCGTCTCCGGCCACCGACCTCGCCCAGACCCCGGCCGCACCGCAGCCCGCGGCCACGGCGAAGCCGAGCGAGCCCGCCGCCGACGGCGAGGACACCCCGCAAGGGCCCCCCACCCCCGACGCCGAAAGCACCACGGGTGGTACCGGTGAGACCGCGGGAACGGGTGATACCGCGGGCACGGGTGATGCTGGAGTCGCGAGTGATACCGGTGGCACAGGCGATACCAGTGGCACGGGCGGCTCAAGCGGCACCGGTGGGGACAGGACCCCGGCCGAAGGCAAAGCCGACGACGCCGAAGCCGAGACCGGACAGCCGACGCCCCCGGCCCTCCCCAAAGGCCCCCCACCCCAACGCCCCCCGGAGCAGCCCCGCGGCGGACTCCTCATGGGCCGCCCCTTCGGCGTCCCCGTCTACGTCGCCCCCAGCTGGTTCCTGGTAGCCGCCCTCATCACCTGGGTCTTCGGCGGCCAGCTCGACCGCGTCCTGCCCGACCTCGGCGCCGCCCGCTACCTCGTCGCCCTCTTCTTCGCCGTCGCCTTCTACGCCTCCGTGCTCATCCACGAACTCGCCCACACCATCGCCGCGCTCCGCTTCAAACTCCCCGTCCGCCGCATCCAGCTCCAGTTCTTCGGCGGCGTCTCCGAGATCGAGAAGGAAGCCGAGACCCCCGGCCGCGAGTTCTGGCTGGCCTTCGTCGGCCCCCTCCTCTCCCTCGCCCTCGCCGGCCTCTTCTACCTCGCCATGCAGCCCGTCGAGCCCGGCACCGTCCCCGGCGTCCTGCTGGCCGGCCTGATGATCTCCAACCTCATCGTGGCGATCTTCAACCTCCTGCCCGGCCTCCCCCTCGACGGCGGCCGCATGCTCCGCGCCGTCGTCTGGAAGATCACCGGCAAGCCCATGAGCGGCACCATCGCCGCCGCCTGGGTCGGCCGCGCCCTCGCCGTCTCCGTCCTCATCGGCCTGCCCCTGCTCACCCAGTCCGGCGCGCTCGGCTCCAGCGCCGAGGACAGCGTCGGCATGGACACCGTCACCGACGCCCTCCTCGCCGCCATCCTCGCCGCGATCATCTGGACCGGCGCAGGCAACAGCCTGCGCATGGCCCGCCTGCGCGAACACCTCCCCGAACTGCGCGCCCGCACCCTCACCCGCCGCGCCGTCCCCGTCGAAACCAACACCCCCCTCTCCGAAGCCCTCCGCCGCGCCAACGACGCCGGCGCCCGCGCCCTCGTCGTCGTCGACGCCCACGGCGAACCCCTCTCCCTCGTCCGCGAGGCCGCCATCGTCGGCGTACCCGAACACCGACGACCCTGGGTCGCCGTCAGCGGCCTCGCCCAGGACCTCACCGACGGCATGCGCGTCTCCGCCGAACTCGCCGGCGAAGACCTCCTCGACGTCCTGCGCGCCACCCCCGCCACCGAATACCTCGTCGTCGAGGAGACCGGCGAGATCTTCGGCGTCCTGTCCGCCGCCGACGTCGAGCGCGCCTTCGTCAAAGCCATGGCCAGGCCGTCCTGACCCGGCCCCCGCAGTGGTCGGCGGCCCCGGTAAACCCCGGTAGGCTGTTCACATGTCCGAACCGACCGGTGCCGCCCGCAGGCGCGGGCCCTTCAAGGTCGGGGACCAGGTTCAGCTGACCGACCCCAAGGGCCGCCACTACACGTTCACGCTCGAAGCCGGGAAGAACTTCCACACCCACAAGGGTTCCTTCCCGCACGACGAACTGATCGGCGCACCCGAGGGCAGCGTTGTCCGCACCACCGGGAACGTCGCCTACCTCGCGCTGCGCCCCCTGCTCCCCGACTACGTCCTGTCCATGCCCCGCGGCGCCGCCGTGGTCTACCCCAAGGACGCGGGGCAGATCCTCGCCTTCGCCGACATCTTCCCCGGCGCACGCGTCGTCGAAGCCGGTGTCGGCTCCGGCTCGCTCAGCAGCTTCCTGCTGCGCGCCATCGGCGACCAGGGCATGCTGCACAGCTACGAGCGCCGCGAGGACTTCGCGGAGATCGCCCAGCAGAACGTCGAGCGCTACTTCGGCGGCCCCCACCCCGCCTGGCAGCTCACCGTCGGCGACCTCCAGGACAACCTGAGCGACACCGACGTCGACCGCGTCATCCTCGACATGCTCGCCCCCTGGGAATGCCTCGAAGCCGTCTCCAAGGCACTTGTCCCCGGCGGCATCCTCTGCTGCTACGTCGCCACCACCACCCAGCTCGCCCGGACTGTCGAGTCCATCCGCGAGATCGGCTGCTTCAACGAGCCGACCGCCTGGGAGACGATGATCCGCAACTGGCACATCGAAGGCCTCGCCGTCCGCCCCGACCACCGCATGATCGGCCACACCGGCTTCCTCCTCACCGCCCGCCGCCTCGCCGACGGCGTCGAGCCCCCCATGCGCCGCCGCCGCCCCGCCAAGGGCGCCTACGGCGAGGACTACGCCGGCCCCAACGCCGACGGAGGCACCGGCCGCTGACCCGGCCCCCGCAGCACGCCCAACGACAAGGCGCCGTGACCGAGTTCCCGCACCACACCCGGAACTCGACCACGGCGCCTTCCCGTTGACACCCGCCCCGCACCCCGCCCTCACGTCCGAAATCCCGCACCCCGCCGTTCCCCCGCCCTGTGACGTGTGGCACGATGCTGGCCAATCCCCCACCCCCACCGGCACAGCCATCGCAGGAGACACTCCTAGTGCAGCACTCCGCCGTCCCGGAACTGGCACACACCCACACCCGGCCCATCCACTGGGTCGCGACCGCCACCGCCCTCGCCGGCGTCATCGCACTCTCCTCGCTCCTGCAACCCAAACCCGCGACCGCCGCCCAGGCCACCGCCCCCGACGCCAGACCCGCCACCACCGCGGCCCCCGCCACCACCGGCGTCGACTTCCCCCTCGAATGCGGCCCCGTACAAGCCCTCGTGGTCAAGAAAGCCACCGGCGACCTCGACGGAGACGGCACCCCCGAAACCGTCGCCGTCGTCCACTGCGACGCCGCCATGGGCACCCCGCCCGACGGCGTCTACGTCCTTACCCACAGCACCGACCGCACCCACGCGCGCGTGGTCGCCACCCTCGTCGACCCCAAGGACCGCACCACCGTCACCAGCATCGCCATCACCGACGGAGCCGTCCTCGCCACCCTCCTCGGCTACTCCACACCGGACGTACCCAGTTGCTGCCCCGACGTGAAGGACAGCGCCAAGTGGCAGTGGAAGGACAACACGTTCATCCGCTCGACACCCGCCGGCGCCCACAGCGTCTGAAACCGGCCACTGGCCTGTGAGAAATCAGACATTCGTCACAGAGCGCGCCTGGACGCTCACTCCGCGTCCGGGCCGTAGACCTCGACCCTGTCCGAAACCCGCCGCACATGAATACAGTCACCCGGACACTCCCGCGCCGAGTCCACCACGTCCGTCAACAGCGGCAACGGCACCGGCGCCGCGGCCCCCTTGGCCTGCAGAAGCTCCTCGTCCGCGCCCTTGACATACGCCAGACCATCGATGTCCAGCTCGAACACCTCCGGCGCGTACTGAGCGCAGATCCCGTCACCGGTACAGAGATCCTGATCGATCCAGACCTCCAATACCTCGCCGCCGACACCGGCCTCCTGCTGCACGCCCATGACTCCTGCCGTTTACTGTCGAGCCGCAAGGGAACGATGCAGGCTCTGACGGGTGTTGAACACTTCGACCCTACCCTCGGCCGCTTTCCAATCATGTTCGGTGGGTATTCCCCTGGCGTGAGGGAGAGCGCAAGGGTGAAGATCGGACACACCCCGACAGTCTTTGTGATCTAGGGGTTTCAATCGACACCCACCCAGGTAGGGTCTGGAAGCGTCCAGCTCCCCTTGGAGGAGGTGAGGACCGTGGCAGCCCACGACGACGACATGAACCGCGGCATCCGCCCGGGACGAGGGTCCGACGACCCGTCCGGGCAGATTGCCTACCTTGAGCAGGAGATCGCCGTCCTGCGACGCAAGCTCGCCGACTCTCCGCGACACACGAGGATTCTCGAAGAGCGGATCGTCGAGCTACAGACCAACCTGGCCGGCGTGTCCGCCCAGAACGAGCGACTCGCGAGCACACTCCGTGAGGCCCGCGACCAGATCGTGGCCCTCAAAGAGGAAGTCGACCGGCTCGCCCAGCCGCCGGCCGGCTTCGGCGTCTTCCTCACAGCGAACGAGGACGGCACGGCCGACATCTTCACCGGAGGCCGCAAACTCCGCGTGAACGTCAGCCCCAGCGTCGAGCTCGACGAGCTCCGACGCGGCCAGGAAGTCATGCTCAACGAAGCGCTCAACGTGGTCGAAGCCATGGAGTACGAGCGCGTCGGGGACATCGTCACCCTCAAGGAGATCCTCGAGGACGGCGAGCGAGCCCTGGTGCTCGGGCACACCGACGAGGAACGGGTGGTCAGGCTCGCCGAGCCGCTGCTGGACGTCACCATCCGCCCCGGCGACGCCCTCCTGCTCGAACCCCGCTCCGGCTACGTCTACGAGATCGTCCCCAAGAGCGAGGTCGAAGAACTCGTCCTCGAAGAGGTCCCCGACATCGGCTACGAGCAGATCGGCGGCCTCGGCGGACAGATCGAGATGATCAGGGACGCCGTCGAGCTCCCCTACCTCTATCCCGACCTCTTCAAAGAGCACGAGCTGCGCCCGCCCAAGGGCGTCCTGCTCTACGGACCCCCCGGATGCGGCAAGACGCTCATCGCCAAGGCCGTCGCGAACTCGCTGGCCAAAAAGGTCGCCGAGGTCACCGGCCAGGCCACCGGCAAGAGCTTCTTCCTCAACATCAAGGGCCCCGAGCTCCTCAACAAGTACGTCGGCGAGACCGAACGCCAGATCCGCCTCGTCTTCCAGCGCGCCAGGGAAAAGGCCTCCGAGGGCACCCCCGTCATCGTCTTCTTCGACGAGATGGAATCCCTCTTCCGCACCCGCGGCTCCGGCGTCAGCTCGGACGTGGAGAACACCATCGTCCCGCAGCTCCTCGCCGAGATCGACGGCGTCGAAGGCCTGCAGAACGTGGTCGTCATCGGCGCCTCCAACCGCGAGGACATGATCGACCCCGCCATCCTGCGCCCCGGCCGCCTCGACGTGAAGATCAAGATCGAGCGCCCGGACGCCGAAGCCGCCAAGGACATCTTCCAGAAGTACCTCACCGAACGCCTCCCCCTGCACTCCGAGGACGTCGGCGAACACGGCGGCGACAAGACCACCACCGTCCAGAGCATGATCCAGACGGCAGTGGAACACATGTACGCCGAATCCGAGGAAAACCGCTTCCTGGAAGTCACCTACGCCAACGGAGACAAGGAAGTCCTCTACTTCAAGGACTTCAACTCCGGCGCAATGATCGAAAACATCGTCGGCCGCGCCAAGAAAATGGCCATCAAGGACTTCCTCGACCACAACCAGAAGGGCCTGCGCGTCTCCCACCTCCTCCAGGCATGCGTGGACGAGTTCAAGGAGAACGAGGACCTCCCCAACACCACCAACCCCGACGACTGGGCCCGCATCTCCGGAAAGAAGGGCGAACGGATCGTCTACATCCGCACCCTCATCACCGGAAAGCAAGGCGCAGACACCGGACGCTCCATCGACACAGTGGCGAACACCGGACAGTACCTGTAAAAACAGGGCGGCTGCGGGTGCCCACCACGGGTACCCGCAGCCGACTGTTTTTCAGGCCACGGCCGGAGCAAGGCAATGACGCAAATGATCTCCCCACCAGCGCAGAGGCGTTCTAGGCTCTTCCCTACCGACGAGTCGCGCAGTGCGGGGACGGGCACCGCACACGCACCGGAGCACCACCGGTATCTGAGCGGCGCCCACGACCGAGGGTGCCGCCGGGCAAGGAGGGCCGCATGACCGTACGGCGAGTAATGGGCATCGAGACGGAGTACGGCATCTCCGTCCCCGGCCACCCCAACGCCAATGCCATGCTCACCTCATCCCAGATCGTCAACGCCTACGCGGCGGCGATGCACCGGGCCCGCCGGGCCCGCTGGGACTTCGAGGAGGAGAACCCGCTGCGCGACGCGCGAGGCTTCGACCTCGCCCGCGAGGCCGCCGACGCCAGCCAGCTCACCGACGAGGACATCGGCCTCGCCAACGTCATCCTCACCAACGGCGCCCGCCTCTACGTCGACCACGCACACCCCGAATACAGCGCCCCCGAGGTCACCAACCCCCGCGACGCCGTCCTCTGGGACAAGGCCGGCGAACGCATCATGGCCGAAGCCGCCGAACGAGCCGCAGCACTCCCCGGCGCCCAGCCCATCCACCTCTACAAGAACAACACCGACAACAAGGGCGCCTCCTACGGCACGCACGAGAACTACCTGATGAAGCGGGAAACCGCCTTCTCCGACATCGTGCGCCACCTCACGCCCTTCTTCGTCTCCCGCCAGGTGGTCACCGGCGCAGGCCGCGTCGGCATCGGCCAGGACGGCCACGAACACGGCTTCCAGCTCAGCCAGCGCGCCGACTACTTCGAAGTCGAGGTCGGCCTCGAGACCACCCTCAAACGCCCCATCATCAACACCCGCGACGAGCCGCACGCCGACGCCGAGAAATACCGCCGCCTCCACGTGATCATCGGCGACGCGAACCTCTCGGAGATCTCGACGTACCTGAAACTGGGCACGACGGCGCTCGTCCTGTCCATGATCGAAGACGGCTTCATCGCGGTGGACCTGGCGGTCGACCAGCCCGTCCGCACCCTCCACCAGGTCTCCCACGACCCCACCCTCCAGCGCCTCGTCACCCTCCGCAGCGGCCGCACACTCACCGCCGTCCAACTGCAGATGGAGTACTACGAGCTCTCACGCAAATACGTGGAGGAGCGGTACGGCGCGGACGCCGACGACCAGACCAAGGACGTCCTCACTCGCTGGGAGGACACCCTGAACCGCCTGGAGAACAACCCCATGAGCCTCGCCGGCGAACTCGACTGGGTCGCCAAACGGGAACTCATGGAGGGCTACCGCCGCCGAGACGGCCTCGACTGGGACGCGGCCAAGCTGCACCTCCTCGACCTCCAGTACGCCGACGTACGGGCCGAGAAGGGCCTCTACAACCGTCTCGCGGCCCGCGGCCGCATGAAGCGCCTGCTGGACGAGAGCGAGGTCGAGAGGGCCGTCACCAAGCCCCCGGAGGACACCCGCGCGTACTTCCGCGGCCGCTGCCTGGAGCAGTACGCCGACGACGTCGCCGCCGCCTCCTGGGACTCGGTGATCTTCGACCTGCCGGGCAGGGACTCGCTCCAGCGCGTCCCAACCCTCGAACCGCTTCGCGGAACGCGAAATCACGTCAAGGAGCTCCTGGACCGCTGCCGCACGGCAGAAGACCTGGTCAGGGTCCTCTCGGGTGGCTGAACGGTTATCCGGACGGAACCTGCCGGACGGGGTGGAAACCCCCTCGTCCGGGAATCATCGAGGTGGCCCCCGTACGTTGTAGCAACTGCGGGGCCGATGTCGGACCCGGCTTGTAGGGTCTGATCATCACCGATCGGCAGGAATGCCGACCTGTCGACCATGTCGGGCGAAAGAGCGGGGTGAGGGTTATGGCGACCAAGGACACCGGCGGCGGCCAGCAGAAGGCGACACGCTCCACGGAAGAGGTCGAGGAGCAGGCGCCCGAGGCGCAGGCCTCGGAAGACCTCAAGGAGCGCCACGAGAAGCTGAGCGACGACGTGGACTCGGTTCTTGACGAAATTGACGATGTACTCGAGGAGAACGCCGAGGATTTCGTGAGGTCCTTCGTGCAAAAAGGCGGAGAGTGAGGGCCTTCGGGGTCGATTAGCCTTCGAATTGAAGGTGGCGGGGGATGAAGGTGGCTGGCGAGCCGAACGTGAAGCAATGCAGGAAGTGCAAGCGGGATCTGCCGATCGCTGCATTTGCGCGGGACAAGAACCGGCGTGACGGTCTCCAGGTGCATTGTCGGGAGTGCGTGGCGGAGTACAGTGCCGCGCACTACCGGCGGCGCCGGGAGGCTGTGGGCAAGGCGGTCAGGGAGAAGGTGGATGTCCTGGCCGGACACAAGCCCTGCCGAACGTGCGGCGAGGTCAAGCCTCACAGTGAGTGGCATCGCAATGCGACGGCTTCGGACGGTCTGTCGACGCGATGCAAGACCTGCCGGGCCGAGCGTGGGCGTCAGGACCGTCTGAAGCGCCACTACGGCCTCACCGAAGCCGACCGCGACGAGTTGATCGCCTCTCAAGGGGGCGTCTGCTGCATATGTTTGTCCGCCCCGGCCGCACATGTGGATCACTGCCACAAGACGGGTAGGGTCCGAGGCGTACTGTGCTTCAGCTGCAACGCTGCACTGGGGCAGTTCAAGGATCGGCCCGATGCCATAAGGCGGGCTGCTGCTTACGTGGAAGGAAACGCGTGGAAGCCAACACTCGTAGCACCGGGCGTCTACCAGCTGCCTTCCTGACGCCTGGGTCCTCGTCCTTCATGGACTTTCTCTCCGACCACCAGCCGGAGCTGCTGCCCGGCAAGCGGCAGCTGCCCCCGACGCAGGGTGTCATCGAAGCGCCGCACGGGACGACGATCGTGGCCGTCACGTTCCCCGGCGGGGTCGTGCTCGCCGGTGACCGTCGCGCGACCATGGGCAACGTCATCGCGCAGCGGGACATCGAGAAGGTGTTCCCGGCGGACGAGTACTCGGCCGTCGGTATCGCCGGCACCGCTGGTCTGGCCGTGGAGATGGTGAAGCTGTTCCAGTTGGAGCTGGAGCACTTCGAGAAGGTCGAGGGGGCGCAGCTGTCGTTGGAGGGCAAGGCGAACCGGCTGTCGACCATGATCCGGTCCAATCTGGGCATGGCCATGCAGGGTCTGGCGGTCGTGCCGTTGTTCGCGGGGTTCGACGTGGACCGGGACCGGGGCCGGATCTTCTCCTACGACGTCACGGGCGGTCGTTCGGAGGAGCACAACTTCGCCGCGACCGGCTCGGGCTCGATCTTCGCGCGCGGGGCGATGAAGAAGCTCTTCCGCAGTGATCTGACCGAGGAGCAGGCCACGACGCTCGTGGTGCAGGCTCTCTATGACGCGGCCGACGACGACTCGGCGACCGGTGGTCCCGATGTCGCGCGCCGGATCTACCCGATCGTCACCGTGATCACCGAGGACGGTTTCCGTCGGCTGACCGACGAGGAGTCGTCGGGGATCGCCGCCTCGATTCTGGAGCGTCGTCTGGAGCAGCCGGACGGCCCGCGCGCCGCTCTGCTGTAGTCGGCGCATCCGTGCTTGTCCCAGGTGATCCAGTGACTTTGACAGAAAGGGATGGATAACCGGTGTCGACGCCGTTCTATGTCTCACCCCAGCAGGCGATGGCAGACCGCGCGGAGTACGCCCGCAAGGGCATCGCGCGCGGGCGCAGCCTCGTTGTGATCCAGTATGCCGACGGCATCGTGTTCGTCGGTGAGAATCCGTCCCGTGCGCTGCACAAGTTCAGCGAGATCTATGACCGGATCGGTTTCGCGGCCGCCGGTAAGTACAACGAGTACGAGAATCTGCGGATCGGCGGTGTGCGGTATGCCGATCTTCGTGGTTACACCTATGACCGTGATGACGTGACCGCGCGTGGTCTGGCGAATGTGTACGCGCAGACGTTGGGCACGATCTTCTCTTCGGCCGGCGAGAAGCCGTACGAGGTGGAGTTGGTCGTGGCGGAGGTCGGTGAGACGCCGGACGGTGACCAGATCTATCGGTTGCCGCATGACGGGTCGATCGTGGACGAGCACGGTTCGGTGGCGGTCGGCGGTAATGCGGAGCAGATCAGCAGTTATCTGGATCAGCGTCATCAGGACGGGATGAGCCTGGCTGAGGCGTTGAAGTTGGCTGTTCAGGCGCTGTCGCGTGACACCAATGGCACGCAGCGGGAGATTCCGGCGGAGCGGCTGGAGGTGGCGGTGCTGGATCGTACGCGGCCGCAGAAGCGTAAGTTCAAGCGGATCGTCGGTCGGCAGCTGGGTCGGTTGCTGGAGACGGACGGTGCGTCGACGGAGGCGGAGAGCTCCGATGAGGAGGAGAAGTAGGTCGGTCTCGGTGTGAGCCTGCCCCTCGCCCCACCCCTTGTGCGCCCCGGTCGGTTGTCTCGGCCGGGGCGCAGGGCGTTTCAGGAGGCGCTGGGTGGGGCTGTGGAGGCTCGTACGACGAGGTGGACGGGAATGTCTCCGGCGTCGGGTGTGCGGCCGTCCAGGACGGCGAGGAGGGCTTCCATGCCGCGTTCGCCGAAGAGTTCGGCGTCGAGGCGGACGGTGGTCAGTTCGGGGTCGAGGGCGGTGGCGAGGGCGAGGTCGTCGAGGCCGGTGACGGACATGTCGTCGGGTACGCGCAGGCCGAGGCGGCGGAGGGCTTTGTAGACGCCGGCGGCGAGTTTGTCGTCGTCGCAGATGACGGCGGTGGGGCGGGGTCCGGGGGTGCGGAGTGCTGTTTCCGCGGCGGTGCGGGCTGCGTCGATGGTGATGGGGGCGGGTGCGGTGCGCAGTGTCGTTCCGGTGACGGCGCCGATGCGGGCGGTGAGTTCGCGGGCGCGTACGTCGAAGGTCCAGGAGGGTACGTCGGCGGCGAGGTGGAGGAAGTGGCGGTGGCCGAGGGTGAGGAGGTGGTCGGCGACCTGGCGGACGCCGTCGGCGATGTCGAGGTTGACGGTGGCGGCGCCGAGGCTGCCGGTGGGGTCGCTGTCGAGCATGACGAGGGGGAGTTGGTCGCCGCGGATGGCGGTGAGGGCGTCGGCGGCCATGGAGGAGGCGAGGACGCCGTCGAGGGCGGCCTGGGCGGAGGCGAAGGGGTCGCGGGCGGGGCCGACGCCTTCGGGGGAGGGGTAGAGGACGACGCCGAAGCCGTGTTCGGCGGCGACGCGTGCTGCGCCGGTGTAGACGCCTGCGAAGAATTCGGTGGTGAGGGCCGGGACCACGAGGAGGACGGTGCGGGTGTGGCCGAGGCGGAGGTTGCGGGCGGCGAGGTTGGGGCGGTAGCCGAGTTCGCGGGCGGCGTGGCGTACGCGTTCGGCGGTGGTTTCGGAGACGCGGCCGCGCCATTTGTCGCCGAGTACGAGGGAGACGGCGGCTTGGGAGACTCCTGCGGCTTGGGCGACGTCGCGGCTCGTGGGGCGCGTGCTACCTCGTGCCACTGTGGGCCTGCTCCTTCGTCTGGACTGGTGAACAGCGCACATGGTACGTATGACAAGAGGCGTTATACGTAAAACTTCGAGGTGGCTCACCGCCTCGGGCGAGCCGACGGAGGCGGGACATTGGCCGCGGGATACCTGGAGATCCTCAGGGCGAAGCACGCCGCCCAGCTGCTGGCGGGCACGCTCGTCGGCCGGTTGCCCAACGCCACTGCCGCGATCGCGATCGTGCTGTTCGTGCGCGCGCACGGCGGTACGTACAGCCTGGCGGGGGCGCTGGCGGCGGTGTACGGCGTCGCGAACGCCGTGGGGCAGCCGTTGCTGGGGCGGCTGGTGGATCTGCACGGTCAGCCGCGGGTGCAGTTGCCGGCGGCGCTGGCCTCGGCGATGGCCATGACGGTCTTCGCGTTCGCCGGTACGGACCCGTTGCCGCTCGCGTACGGGGCGGTGGCGGCCGCCGGGCTGTTCACGCCGCCTCTGGAGGGCGGTCTGCGGGCGCTGTGGCCGGCGGTGCTGCGGCGCGAGGACCAGGTGCACACGGCGTATGCGATGGACGCGGTGGCACAGGAGGTGATGTTCACGGTCGGGCCGCTGCTGGTGACGCTCTGCGTGTCGCTGTGGTCGGAGCAGGCGGCGCTGCTGGCGCTGAACGCGGTGGGGGTGCTGGGGGCGCTGTGGGTGGTGGTGTCGCCGCCCTCGCGCGCGTGGCGGTCGGCGCCGCGTGAGGCGCACTGGCTGGGTGCGCTGCGCTCGCCCGGTCTGCTGGCGCTGCTGGGGGCGTTTCTGTTCGTCGGTATGGCGCTCGGCTCCATCACGGTGGCGTCGGTGCCGTATGCGGACGATCACGGTGGTGACGCGGTGTACGGCTGGCTGATGGCGGCGCTGGGGCTGGGTGCGCTGGTGGGCGGTGTGGTGTACGGGGCGCGGCAGTGGGCGGGTGCGCCGGAGCGGCGACTGCGCTGGCTGGTGGCCTTTCTGGCGGTGTGTTATCTGCCGTTGACGCTGCTGCCGGGTGCGGTGGCCATGGTGGCGTTGACGGCGTTGGCGGGGGTGTTCCTGGCGCCCGCGATCGCGTGTGCGTTCGTGATCGTGGACCGGCATGCGCCGCGGGGGACGGTGACGGAGGCGTTCTCGTGGCTGGTGACGACGTTCACGGTGGGGGCGTCGGTGGGTACGGGTGTGGCGGGTCCGGTGGTGGAGGCGGGCGGCACGCTGTGGGGGTTCGCGGTGCCGGGTGTCGCGGGCGGCGTGTCGTTGTCGGTTTTGCTGGCGACGGGGCGGGTACTCGCAGCTCCCGCCGGAAGTGGGGTTGTTGCGGCTTCGTCGGAAAATGATCCAAACCGTGCTGCCGAACCCCGTTTCAGTTCAGGGGATCGGGCGTAATGTTCAGTCATGGACCGCCGCATTTTCGGGCTGGAGAACGAGTACGGCGTCACATGTACGTTCAGGGGACAGCGTCGGCTGTCTCCCGACGAGGTGGCGCGGTACCTCTTCCGCCGTGTCGTGTCATGGGGCCGAAGCAGCAATGTCTTTCTGCGGAACGGCGCCCGCCTCTATCTCGACGTGGGTTCGCATCCGGAATACGCGACACCGGAATGTGACAACGTGACCGAGTTGGTCACCCACGACAAAGCGGGCGAGCGCATTCTCGAAGGACTCCTGGTGGACGCGGAGCGACGCCTGCACGAGGAAGGAATCGCGGGCGACGTCTACCTCTTCAAGAACAACACGGACTCGGCGGGCAACTCTTATGGTTGCCACGAGAACTACCTGGTGGCCCGGCACGGGGAGTTCTCCCGGCTCGCGGACATCCTGATCCCGTTCCTGGTGACCCGGCAGCTGCTGTGCGGCGCGGGCAAGGTGCTGCAGACGCCCCGTGGGGCGGTCTACTGCGTCAGCCAGCGGGCCGAGCACATCTGGGAGGGTGTCTCGTCGGCGACGACGCGCTCGCGGCCCATCATCAACACGCGTGACGAGCCGCACGCGGACGCCGAGCGGTATCGCCGGCTGCATGTGATCGTGGGCGACTCGAACATGTCCGAGACGACCATGCTGCTGAAGGTCGGGGCGACCGATCTGGTGCTGCGCATGATCGAGGCGGGCACGGTGATGCGGGATCTGACGCTGGAGAACCCGATCCGGGCGATCCGTGAGGTCAGTCATGACATCACGGGCCGGCGCAAGGTGCGTCTGGCCAGTGGTCGTGAGGCCTCCGCGCTGGAGGTGCAGCGGGAGTACTACGAGAAGGCCGTGGACTTCGTCGAGCGTCGCGGCATCCGTACCGGCACCGTCGACCAGGTCCTGGAGCTGTGGGGCCGCACGCTGGACTCGATCGAGGCGGAGGACCTCGACCGGATCGGCACCGAGATCGACTGGGTGATGAAGTACAAGCTCATCGAGCGGTACCGGGCCAAGCACAACATGACGATGTCGCATCCGCGAGTGGCGCAGATAGACCTCGCCTACCACGACATCCACCGTCGTCGTGGTCTGTACTACCTGCTGGAGCGCAAGGGGCAAGCGGCTCGGATCTGCAACGACTTGAAGATCTTCGAGGGCAAGTCGGTGCCGCCGCAGACCACTCGGGCGCGGTTGCGCGGCGATTTCATCCGTCGTGCGCAGGAACAGCGCCGGGACTTCACGGTGGACTGGGTGCACCTGAAGCTCAACGACCAGGCACAGCGCACCGTGTTGTGCAAGGACCCGTTCCGTTCGGTGGACGACCGGGTGGAGAAGCTGATCGCCGGCATGTGAGCGATGTGTTCCGCATGCGGTGCGGAACGCAACACGGGCGCCGTACGTTTCCCGTACGGCGCCCTTCGCACGCCGTAGAGTTGCGCGCACGCCATCAGAAGATCGACCGATTACGAGGCTTCATCGTGCGCCGACGCTCACTCATCCTTGCCGCCGTACCCGCGGGACTGGTCACCCTCTCCGCGTGCGGGGACGACAAGTCCGACTCGAGCAAGGCGAGCGACGGCAAGTCGCCCTCGGCCTCGGGCACGTCGGCCGCGCCGCCGCCGAAGATCGTCGACGGTCCGTTGCCGGCCATCACGGCGGGGGTGAAGTTCGGTGAGAAGCCGACGATCGCCAAGGGCAGCGGTGAGCCATCGGACCAGCTGGCGGTGAAGACGGTCATCGCGGGCAGCGGGAAGACGGTCGCGGAGGGCGACTACATCCAGGCCAACTGCGTCGGCCAGATCTGGGACACGGCGAAGGTTCTCGTCGACACCTACCAGACCAAGAAGCCGCTGCTCACGCAGCTTGCGCCGGGTGCCACCATCGACGGCTGGCGCTATGCCCTGACGGGTAAGAAGACGGGCAGCCGGGTGCAGTTCTCCGTGCCGCCGACCTGGGGTTTCGGTAAGGACGGCGATGCGCAGGCGGGCATCAAGGGCACCGACACGCTGGTGTTCGTGTTCGACATCCAGGACGCGTTCGGCCCGAAGAGCTCGGCCAAGGGCAAGGTGGTGGCGCAGGACGACGCCGGTGTGCCGAAGGTCGGCACGAACACCGACGGCAAGTCGCCTTCGGTGGAGGTCCCCAAGTCGAAGGCGCCGACCAAGCTGGTGGCGGAGTACGTGATCGAGGGCGACGGCGCCGTGCTCGCGGCGGACGACACCGTGTTGGTGCAGTACAAGGGCGTCATCTGGAACACGGGCAAGGAGTTCGACTCGACGTACGGCCGCAAGGCGCTGACGTCGTTCTCGTTGCAGCAGGTGGTCAAGGGCTGGGCGCAGGGACTGATCGGGCGGAAGGTGGGCAGCCGGGTCGTCATCGTGGTCCCGCCGGCGCTGGGTTACGGCGACAACCCGCCGAGCGGCAGCGGCATCGGGAAGGACGACACGATGGTGTTCGCGGTGGACGTCCTCGCCAAGGTGTGAGGCCGGCGAAGGTGTAAGACTGTGCGTGTTGCCTTTCCGTGAGACATGCAGGAGCAGTGACGTGAGCATTGACAAGCCCGAGATCGACTTCCCCGAAGGCGCGCCCCCGGCGGACCTCGAGATCAAGGACATCTGGGAGGGCGACGGCGAGGTCGCGCAGGCCGGTCAGACCGTCACCGTCCACTATGTGGGTGTCTCCTTCAGCACCGGTGAGGAGTTCGACGCCAGCTGGAACCGCGGGGCGCCGTTCCGCTTCCCGCTCGGTGGCGGCCGGGTCATCAAGGGCTGGGACCAGGGCGTGCAGGGCATGAAGGTCGGCGGCCGTCGCCAGCTGACCATCCCCGCGCACCTCGCCTACGGCGACCAGAGCCCGACGCCGGCGATCAAGCCCGGTGAGACGCTGATCTTCGTGGTGGACCTGCTCGGGGTCTGATCGTCGTAGGACCGGTGTTGATCGGCTGGGGCCCATGCCTGCCCGGGTGTGGGCCCTCGGCTTTTGTCCCGACGCCGCTGAGCGGTACGGTCGTCGATCGTAAGCACCATAGGGGAGGCGAAGGGCGTCGATGGCCATTGCCAAGGCCGAGCGGCTGATGAACCTGGCGCTGTGTCTGCTCGGGACGCGGCGACCGCTCAGCAAGCGCGAGCTGCGCGACTCCATCGAGGCTTACGTCGAGGCGTTCGGGCCGGGCCGGGGTGCGGCGGGGTCGGACGACTCCTTCAACCGGATGTTCGAGCGGGACAAGGACGATCTGCGCGAGCTCGGCCTGGTCATCGAGACCGTGGAGAGCCTGGACGGCGAGATCGGCTACCTCGCGCGCCGTGACAGCAACCGGCTGCCGCCCATCACGCTCGACGCCGAGGAGGCCGCGGCGCTGGGCCTGGCGGCCAAGGTGTGGCAGCAGGCCCGACTGGCGGGCGCCGCGAGCGGCGCCCTGCAGAAGCTGCGCGCGGCGGGGCTGCCCGAGGACGTCGACCCGTACGAGGCGCATGGTGCGCTGGAGCCCCGGATTCCTGTGCACGAGGCCGCGTTCGAGCCGTTGATGCTGGCCTGCCGGGACCGTCGGCCGGTCGTGTTCGACTACCGCAAGGCCACTGCCGCGCATCCCGAGCCGCGGCATGTCGAGCCGTGGGCGCTGGAGTGCTGGCGCGGTCACTGGTATCTGGCGGGCTTCGACCGTGACCGGGGTGCGGAGCGGGTGTTCCGGCTGTCGCGGATCACTGGTCGTGTGCGTTCGCGCGGGGCGAGTTTCACCGCGCCGGTCCCGGATGTGGTCACCGTGCGGGAGACGGTCGCGAGCTGGGCGGGGGAGACCGCCGACCGCAGCGCGCTGATCCGGCTGCGCACGGGCGCCGGGTACCCCTTGCGGGCGAAGGCCAGTGCGGTGCGGGAACTCGGCGACGGCTGGGACGAGTTGGAGATTCCGTACGGGCACGGTCTGGACGCCTGGCTGGTGGAGTTCGGGCCGGACGTGGTGGTCGTGGACCCGGCCGAGCTGCGGGCGGACGTCGTGGACCGGCTGCGGGCCGTGGCCAAGGGCTGAGGGGGAGCGAGCAACACAGTGGCAGGCAAACCGGTCAGGCCGGCGAACGCGATCGACCAGACCCGGCGGATGCTCTCCCTGGTGACGTATCTCAGGGAGCGCCCCGGCGCGCGGATCGAGGACGTGGCGCGCGCCTTCGGGATCACGGAGGACGAGCTGGTCTCGGACCTCGATGTGCTGCCCATGTGCGGCACCAGTTTCCGGGGCGGCGATCTCCTGGACATCGACACCGACGGCGAGCGCATCTGGTGGCACAATCCGGCCGCGCTCGGCGCGGAGGCCGCGGAGCCGCTGCGGCTGGCCGCGGACGAGGCGACGGCGCTGCTGGTGGCGGCCCGGGCGGTGTCCACGCTGCCGGGTCTGCGGGAGGGCGACCGGCAGGCGCTGCTGCGGGCGACGGCGAAGGTGGAGGCCGCGGCCGGTGAGGCGGCGGGCGCGAGCGCGCGCCTGTCGGTGACGTTCGAGTCGGAGGGCGGGGTCTTCGCGGACGTCGACCGGGCGATCTCGGAGCGGCGCCGGCTGTGGATCCGCTACTACTCGCCCGCGCGCGACGAGGTCACCGAGCGCGAGATCGACCCGATCCGGCTGGTCAGCGTCGGGCACACGTACGTGGAGGCCTGGTGCCGCCGCTCGGAGGCCCGGCGCACCTTCCGGCTGGACCGGGTCGCGGAGATCAGGATCCTCGACGAGCCGTCGGCGCCGCCCGAGATCGAGCTGCGGGACCTGTCGGAGGGGCTGGTGCAGCCGGCCGCGGAGGATCCGGAGGTCGTCGTCGAGGTCGGGCCGGGCGGCCGCTGGGTCGCCGAGTACTACCCGCACGACAGCGCCGATGAGCTTCCGGACGGCGGACTGCGTATTACTCTGCGCACGCCCGAACCGGCCTCACTCAGGAGGCTGGCCCTGCGGCTGGGCCGGGACGGCCGGATCGTCTCGCCGCCGGACCTCGCCGACAGCGCCCGCCGGGCCGCCCGCGAGGCACTGGAGGCCTACGACGGGATCGAGGCACAGGGTGCGGCGGGCGGGCCGCGCGCGGTGCACGGCGAGCGGCAGCGGGGCGACAGTCAGTTCGACGGGCGGGAGCAGGGGCTGTGAGCGAGTCGGTGGCGTCTGGTGTGCGGGGCATCTCGGTGGCTTCCGCGTTCGCGGGGATGCGCAGTGTGACCCCGGTGCGGTTCAGGGCGGGCTGTCCCGACTGCCGAAGCCATTTCGAGCTCGCCGCGAGCGCCCTGCTGTTGGCGATCGGCGGCTCCAGTCGCACCACCTTCTACTCCTTCACCTGCCCGGACTGCGGGGCGGCCGTGCGCAAGCCGGCCGGGGAGCGGATCGTCGAACTGCTCACGGGCGGCGGCGTGCGGACCCTGCGGCTGCACACTCCGTAGCGGGGTCTAGGCTCGGCCCCATGTTCTGGCCGATGTTCGCGGTTGCCGTGGGTTTTGTGGGTCTCGCCGTCCTCGCGGTGTTCGCCGTGCGGGTCTTCCTGGAGGCGCAGCGGCTGGGCCGGCAGGTCGCGGAGTCCGCGCGGCGTATCGACCGGGCGGCGCAGGACCTGGAACGGGCGGCTGTGAGCGCGGCTCGCGCTGTGGACACCCTGTGACGGCCGCTGTGGTGCGTCCCGCGGAGCGCTGTCGTCGTCCTGTGAGTCCTGCGGCGAATGCGTTTTGGGCCACTTCGCCCTCCCGTCCCGGTGGTGGGGGCAGGTACGCTGCTCGTCGCGGCTCGGAGAACGAGGCCCGGACCGCTGACCGGGAGTACGCACGGGGATTGCCTCACGTTTACCCCTGAGCGTTACGATCGCTTTCAACACGATCGTTCGGACATGCGTCCGACCGGTCGGACGGCATCCCGCCCCCGCAGCCTCGGTGAGAAGGTAAAGACTTATGTTCGGAAGGCTCGGCGCCCCCGAGATCATTCTCATCCTCATCGTCGTCATCCTGCTGTTCGGCGCCAAGAAGCTTCCCGACATGGCGCGTTCGCTCGGCAAGTCCGCTCGCATCCTCAAGAGCGAGGCCAAGGCGATGAAGGAAGACGGCAGCAGCACGGCCACCCCGGCCGGCCCGCCCCACAACGACGAGCAGACCCCCGCGCAGCGCACCATTCAGGCCGCCCCCGGCGACGTGACCAGCTCCCGCCCGGTCACTGAGCCGACGGACACGACCAAGCGCTGACGCAGGGCCGGTGACCTCCGGCCCTGCCGTACGAGATGGGAACGTGGGTTGCTGAAGTCTGCCCGCAAACAGGAGAAGGACCCCGAGGGGCGGATGCCCCTCGCGGATCACCTTCGTGAGCTGCGCAACCGGCTCGCGAAGGGCATGCTGGCGATCACGGTCGTGTCACTCGTGGTCGCGTTCTACAGCCAAGAGCTGATGAACTTCCTGATGGACCCCGTTCCGAAGTGCACCACGGGGCTGGGCGAGTCCACAGGAGGCAAGTGCGCTGTCATCGCCTACACCGACCTCCTGTCGCCCTTCACGACCACGGTGAAGGTCTGCTTCATGGCGGGCGTGATCCTCTCGAGCCCGGTCTGGCTGTACCAGTTGTGGGCGTTCATCGCGCCCGGCTTGCACAAGCACGAGCGGAAGTACACGTACTGGTTCGTGTCGGGAGCCGTGCCGCTCTTCCTGGGTGGTGCCGCGCTCGCCTACACGGTGCTGCCCATCAGCATGCGCGTGCTCCTCGGCATCACGCCCGACGGCTCGGCGAACATCCTGCCGATGGACAAGATCCTGGACTTCATCGTCCGGATGATCCTGGTCTTCGGCGCCGCCTTCGAGCTGCCGCTCCTGCTCGTCATGCTCAACTTCAGCGGCATGGTCACCGGGCGCAGGATGGCCGGCTGGTGGCGCGGTGTCGTCATGGGCGTCTTCATCTTCGGGGCCGTGGCCACTCCCACCACCGACCCCTTCGGCATGATCGCCCTCGCCGGACCCATCGTGGTCCTGTACTTCATCGCGGTCGGCATCTCCCTCCTGAACGACAAGCGTCGCCGCCGCGCCAACCCGGACGCCGACCTCGACGACGACGAGGCTTCGGACCTGGATCTCACCCCCGAGGACATCGGTGAGATCGAGACGGTGTCCGCGAGCAGGTCGCTGCCGGAGCAGTCGACCACAGACCGCGTCAACGGTTATGACGACGTGACCTGAGGCCGTCTGCACTGAGGCGCAGACGGTGGGAACGTCGCAAGGACACGACAAGGGGCCGGACGGTTTTCCGTCCGGCCCCTTGTCTGTGTCAGTGCCTCAGCACTCCTTGATGCCCTGGATCGTGCCCGTGGCCTCGTAGTGCTTGGTCTTCCCCGGCTTGATGGCGAAGCAGTCGCTGTCCGGCCAGAAGCGCTCGGCGACCTTGTAGTGCTTGGTCGTCGAGCACCCGTTGTGGATGTCGACCGCGTTGTCGTTGAGGTAGTAGGTCGCCGTCACGCAGTTGGCGGCCGCGGCGGCGGACGCCGAGGTCGCGACGACGAGCGGGAGCGCCGTCACGCTGATGGCTATGGAACAAGCTGCCGCGACAGAGCGGAATTTCATCAGTGTTCTCCTGGTCAGGGAGGTCCCCGTGGGACTGCGGTCAATGCCGGTGAAACGTTACAACCCCAAGATCGCGTGAGTAGCCGGGTGCGTACGGTAGTGGCCCATCTCACAAGGAGTGCACAGAATCGATCTCCGAGGTGTCCGAAGCCCTGGATCCGGATATTGATCGTCCTGTTGTCAGCGGTGCCCGGTACGCTCGAAAGCACGATGACAGAGGACCTCTCACCGGCCGAGCGGTATGCGGCAGCACGTAACCGTGCTGTCGAGCAGGCCACCGCGCTCGCATCCTTCCGCGAGATGTACGACTTCGGTCTCGACCCCTTCCAGATCGAGGCATGCCAGGCACTCGAATCCGGCAAGGGCGTCCTGGTGGCCGCTCCCACCGGCTCGGGCAAGACGATCGTGGGCGAGTTCGCCGTCCACCTCGCGCTCCAGCAGGGCAAGAAGTGCTTCTACACGACGCCCATCAAGGCGCTGTCGAACCAGAAGTACTCCGACCTGTGCCGCCGCTACGGCAGCGACAAGGTCGGCCTGCTCACCGGCGACAACAGCGTCAACTCCGACGCCCCGGTGGTCGTGATGACCACCGAGGTGCTGCGGAACATGCTGTACGCCGGCTCGCAGACCCTCCTCGGCCTCGGGTACGTGGTGATGGACGAGGTGCACTACCTCTCCGACCGCTTCCGGGGCGCCGTCTGGGAAGAGGTGATCATCCACCTTCCCGAGTCGGTCACCCTGGTCTCGCTCTCCGCGACCGTGTCCAACGCCGAGGAGTTCGGCGACTGGCTCGACACCGTCCGCGGCGACACCGAGGTGATCGTCTCCGAGCACCGCCCCGTGCCGCTGTTCCAGCACGTGCTCGCCGGACGGCGGATGTACGACCTGTTCGAGGAGGGCGAGGGCCACCGCAGGGCCGTCAACCCCGACCTCGCGCGCCTGGCCCGCATGGAGGCGAGCAAGCCGTCGTACCAGGACCGCCGACGCGGCCGCAACCTGCGCGAGGCCGACCGTGAGCGGGAGCGCCGGCAGCGCTCGCGGGTGTGGACGCCGGGCCGGCCGGAGGTCATCGAGCGGCTCGACGCCGAGGGGCTGTTGCCCGCCATCACCTTCATCTTCAGCCGCGCCGCCTGCGAGGCCGCCGTCCAACAGTGCCTGTACGCCGGGCTCAGGCTCAACGACGAGGACGCGCGCGCCGAGGTCCGCGCGCTCGTCGAGGAGCGCACGGCCGCGATCCCGCACGAGGACCTGCACGTCCTCGGCTACTACGAGTGGCTGGAAGGTCTGGAGCGCGGCATCGCCGCCCATCACGCGGGCATGCTGCCGACGTTCAAGGAGGTCGTCGAGGAGCTGTTCGTGCGCGGCCTGGTCAAGGCCGTGTTCGCCACCGAGACGCTGGCGCTGGGCATCAACATGCCCGCGCGGTCCGTGGTCCTGGAGAAGCTCGTCAAGTGGAACGGCGAGCAGCACGCCGACATCACCCCCGGCGAGTACACCCAGCTCACCGGGCGCGCCGGCCGGCGCGGCATCGACGTCGAGGGGCATGCCGTCGTGCTGTGGCAGCGCGCGATGAACCCCGATCACCTCGCCGGGCTCGCCGGCACGCGCACCTACCCGCTGCGCTCCAGCTTCAAGCCGTCGTACAACATGGCGGTCAACCTGGTCGAGCAGTTCGGGCGGCACCGCTCGCGCGAGCTGCTGGAGACGTCGTTCGCGCAGTTCCAGGCCGACCGGTCGGTGGTCGGGATCTCCCGGCAGGTGCAGCGCAACGAGGAGGGGCTGGAGGGCTACAAGGCCTCCATGACCTGCCACCTCGGCGACTTCGAGGAGTACGCGCGGCTGCGCCGCGACCTCAAGGACCGCGAGACCGAGCTGGCCAAGCAGGGCGCGGCCCAGCGGCGCGCCGAGGCCGCCGTGGCACTGGAGAAGCTGAAGCCGGGGGACGTCATCCACGTGCCCACCGGCAAGTACGCCGGGCTGGCGCTGGTGCTCGACCCGGGCCTGCCCGCCGGGCGCGCCAACGGCCACCGCGGCTTCGACCATCACGACGGGCCGCGGCCGCTGGTCCTCACCGCCGAGCGGCAGGTCAAGCGGCTGGCCTCGATGGACTTCCCGGTGCCGGTCGAGGCACTGGAGCGGATGCGGATCCCGAAGACGTTCAACCCGCGCTCGCCGCAGTCCCGCCGCGACCTCGCCTCCGCGCTGCGCACCAAGGCCGGGCACATCCCGCCGGAGCGGGCCCGCAAGCAGCGTTCCCAGGCCGCCGACGACCGGGAGATCGCGCGGCTGCGGACCGCCCTTCGCGCGCACCCCTGCCACGGCTGCTCCGACCGGGAGGACCACGCCCGCTGGGCCGAGCGCTACCACCGGCTGCTGCGCGACACCTCCCAGCTGGAGCGCCGCATCGAGGGACGCACCAACACGATCGCCCGTACCTTCGACCGGATCGTGGCACTGCTGACCGAGCTCGACTATCTGCGCGGCAACGAGGTCACCGAGCACGGCAAGCGGCTCGCCCGGCTGTACGGCGAGCTCGACCTGCTCGCGAGCGAATGCCTGCGCGCGGGCGTCTGGGAGGGGCTGGCCCCCGCCGAACTCGCCGCCTGTGTCTCGGCGCTCGTGTACGAGGCGCGGGTCGGCGACGACGCGATGGCGCCGAAGCTGCCCTCGGGCAAGGCGAAGGCCGCGCTGGGCGAGATGGTGCGGATCTGGGGCCGGTTGGACGCGCTGGAGGAGGACTTCCGGATCAGCCAGACGGAGGGCGTGGGGCAGCGGGAGCCCGATCTCGGGTTCGCGTGGTCGGCCTATATGTGGGCCTCGGGGAAGGGCCTCGACGAGGTGCTTCGGGAGGCGGAGATGCCGGCCGGTGACTTCGTGCGGTGGTGCAAGCAGGTGATCGATGTGCTGGGGCAGATCTCGGCGGCTTCGGCTGCGGAGGGCTCGACCGTGGCGAAGGCTGCTCGCAAGGCGGTCGATCAGTTGCTGCGCGGGGTCGTCGCCTACTCGTCGGTGGGGTGAGGCGCCTCAGCGCTCGTTCAGATAGGAGCGCCAGCTGCCGTACTCCGTGATGTCCTGCGCCTCCTTCAGCGCGCCCGGCTCGCACAGGAAGCCTGGGACCCTGCTGCCGTCCGACAACTCCACGCTGCCCAGCGTCATCGGGCGGGGAAGCGTCGTCAGCAGGCGGCCCAGGCCCTCCGCCGGGAGCCGCCAGACCTCGGCCTCGATCTGCGCGCCTCCCTCGCCCACGTGCACCAGGCCCGGCTTCGCCGGCCTCGTGCGCAGGGCGTACAGGCGGTAGAGCGGGGCCGTCGTCGTCGTGCGGTCGAATACCGCGCCCAGGGACAGGAGTTGGGGGTTCAGGGGCTGGCCCGTCAGGTGGGCGCCGACCACGGCGACGCCGGCCTGCGGTTGCAGCAGGGACGCGATGCCCGCCAGGCGTTCGTCTGTGAAGGCCGGGCCGATCAGCATGACGCCGAACGGGAGGCCGTTCACCTCGCCGGCCGGGACGGCGGCCGCCGCCAGGTCGAAGAGGTTCGTGGAGTTGGTGAAGCGGCCCAGCCGGGCGTTGGCGCCCAGCGGGTCGGCGGCGACCTCGGCGAGGGTGGGATGGCCCGGGGCGGTGGGCAGGAGCAGGGCGTCGGCGTCGGCGAGTTCGGTCAGGGCGCGGCTGCGCAGGGCCGTGAGGCGCTCGGTGTCCGTGTAGAGCCGGTGGGCCGGGATGTCGCGGGCACGGGTGATGATGCCGGCGACGGTCGGGTCGAGGCCCTCGCCGCCCTCGGCGAGCAACTTGTCGACAAAGGTGCCCACGGCGGTGTAGCGCTCGGCGACGAACGCGCCCTCGTAGAGCATCGCGGCGGCCTCGGTGAACGGGGTGAGGTCGAGGGTGCGGATCTCCGCGCCGGCTGCCCTGACCTGGGACACCGCAGCCTCGTAGGCCTCGGCCCAGCCCTCGTCCAGCTCGCCCAGCTGCGCGCGGGGCGGGACCGCGATGCGCCACGGGCCAGGGGGTCGGGCGGGGAGTGCGGGGAGGGGACGGCCGGACGGCGACGCCATATGGGCCAGGGCCCGCTCGGCCTCGGAGAGTGTGCGGGCGAACACCGTGACGCAGTCGATCGAGGCGCAGGCCGGGACGACTCCCTCCGTGGGGACCAGGCCTCGGGTGGGCTTGAGACCGACGATGCCGTTGAAGGCGGCGGGCACCCGGCCCGAACCGGCGGTGTCGGTGCCGAGGGCGAGGTCGACGATGCCGAGGGCCACCGCCACGGCCGAGCCGGAACTCGAACCGCCGCTCACCCTCGCCGGGTCGTGGGCGTTGCGGACCGCGCCGTGCGGGGAACGGGTGCCCACCAGGCCGGTCGCGAACTGGTCCAGGTTGGTCGTGCCCAGCACCAGCGCGCCGGCCGCACGCAGACGGGCCACGGCGGGGGCGTCGGCGGCGGGCTCGTAGGCGTAGGCCGGGCAGCCCGCCGTGGTGGGCAGGCCGGCCACGTCGATGTTGCCCTTGACCGCGAGCAGCCGGCCGGCGAGCGGGAGGCGCTCGCCCCGCGTCAGCCGCTCGTCGAGCGTGCGGGCCTCCGCCTCGACCTCCTGCCGCGGCCGCAGGTCGATCCAGATCTCCGGGCGGCCGACCGCCTCGATGCGGGCGTAGGCGGCGTGGACGCGGGACAGGGTGCGGGACATGCGCGTGCTCCTCGGGGTTCAGCTCGTGGCCGGGGCCAGGACGAGCAGTGCCGTCCCCGCCTCGACCTGGTCGCCGGGGCGGGCCAGGACCTGCGTCACCACGCCGTCGACCGGCGCGTGCACCCTGGACTCCATCTTCATCGCCTCCAGGGCGAGCAGCGGCTGTCCCGCCGTCACCTCGTCCCCGGGAGACACGTTCAACTGCCAGACGGACGCGGCGAATTCGGCCTCGATCAGGCGGCCGCCCGGCGGGATCGCCACCTCGGCCGAGTCAGCGGGCGGCACTGTCGCCGCGTCCGCCCGGGCGAACTCGCCGGCCGCCTCCCACGCATCCCGCTCCGCCGCGAACGCGGTCCGCTGACGGGACCTGAACTCCGCGACGGAGTCCGCGTGTTCGGCGAGGAAGGTCCGGTACTCGGCGAGCGAGAAGGAGCCCTCCTCGATGCGCGGCACAAAGCGGCCGGAGATGATGTCGGAGCGCAGCGCGAGGAGTTCGTCCGCGTCGACCGGATACCAGCGGATCCGGTCGAAGAAGCGCAGCAGCCAGGGCGAGCCCGGCTCGAACGCGCCGCGCTGCTGCCAGGGCGACCACACCTGGGTGGTCCGGCCCACGAACTGGTAGCCGCCGGGGCCCTCCATGCCGTAGACGCACAGGTACGCCCCGCCGATGCCCACCGAGTTCTCGGCCGTCCAGGTGCGCGCGGGGTTGTACTTCGTCGTCACCAGGCGGTGGCGTGGGTCGAGGGGGGTGGCGACCGGGGCGCCCAGGTAGACGTCCCCGAGACCCAGGACCAGGTACTCCGCGTCGAAGACCGTGTCGTAGACGTCGGCCACCGACTCCAGGCCGTTGACCCGGCGGATGAACTCGATGTTCCACGGGCACCAGGGGGCGTCGTCGCGGACGCCCGCCATGTAGCGGGCGATGGCCTCGCGGGTCGCCGGGTCGTCCCAGGAGAGCGGTAGGTGCACGGTGCGGGAGGGGACGACCAGCTCGTCCGAGGGCGGGAGGGCGGCCGTCATCTCCCGGACCAGCGCGAGGAGTTCGCGCTGAGTAAGGCGGCGGGGGTCCGTCTGGATCTGGAGGGAGCGGATGCCGGGGGTCAGGTCGGTCACCCCCGTCAGGTCGGCCTGCGACACCGCCTCCATCAGGGCGTGGACCCGCATCCGCAGGGCCAGGTCCAGCTGCATGGGCCCGAACTCGACCAGCAGGTTGTCGTCGCCGCTGCGCCGGTAGGTCACGTCGCCGTCGCGGGCCAGCACGCCTCCGTCGACGATCTCGGGGCGGGGCGCGCCGGTCACGTCCACCGGCCGGAAGCGGACCGTGTCGCCCGGGCGCAGCTGGCCGAGCTTCCAGCGCTCGGAGCTGAGCACGGTCGCCGGGCACACGAACCCGCCGAGCGAGGGGCCGTCCGGGCCGAGCAGCACCGGCATGTCGCCCGTGTAGTCGACGGCGCCGACGGAGTAGGGGGTGTCGTGGATGTTGGACGGGTGCAGGCCCGCCTCGCCGCCGTCGGTGCGCGCCCAGCGCGGCTTGGGCCCCACCAGGCGCACTCCCGTGCGGGCCGAGTTGAAGTGGACCTTCCAGTCGGCGGCGTAGAAGTCGCGGATGTCGTCCTCGGTGAAGAACTCCGGGGCCGCGTGCGGGCCTTCGACCGCGCCGATGTGCCAGACGGAGGTGAAGGACGGGCGGTCGCCCGCGCAGGCGCCCGCGGCGGTCGTCCCGCCGTGCAGCACGTCCCCCGTCCGCAGCGCCCGGCCGCCGTGCCCGCCGAACCGGCCCAGCGTGAACGTGCTCGCGCTGCCCAGGAAGGCGGGGACGTCCAGGCCGCCCGCGAACAGGACGTAGGTGCGCAGGCCGTGCTCGCCGGGTGCGCCGATCTCCAGCAGGGCGCCGGCCGGCACGGTCACCGACTCCCACTGCGCCACCGCCGTGCCGTCGACGGTCACCGGGGCCGGCGCGCCCGTCACGCACACCGTGGTGGCGTGGGTGAAGCGCAGGGCCGGGCCCTGGAGGGTGCACTCCAGGCCCGGGGCGCCCTCGGGGTTGCCCAGCACGCGGTTGCCGAGGCGGAAGGAACGGTCGTCCATCGGGCCGGACGGCGGCACGCCGACCTGCCAGTGGCCGGTGCGGCCGGGCCAGTCCTGCACGGTGGTGAGGGTGCCGCCGGAGACGACCTCGATGCGCGGGGTCGGGTCGTGCACCTCCGCGAGGGTCGCCGTCGAGTGGGTCGCCGTCACGAAACGGGGGTCCGCGAGCGCCGCGCGCACCAGCCCCAGGTTCGTCTCGACGCCGTCGACCCGGGTGCGGGCCAGCGCCTCGTCGAGGCGGCGCAGGGCGTGCTCCCGGTCGGGGCCGTGGGCGATCACCTTCGCGAGCATCGGGTCGTACGAGGCGCTCACCTCGGTGCCCGTCTCCACCCAGCCGTCGACGCGCACCCCGGCCGGGAACTCGACCCGGGTCAACAGGCCTGCGCCGGGCCGGTGTTCGCGGCCGGAGTCCTCCGCGTAGAGGCGTGCCTCGACGGCGTGGCCGCGGGGCGGGCCGGGGTCGGCCACGACGTCCCGCTCGCCGCGCGCCAGCCGCAGCATCCAGGCGACCAGGTCGACGCCGTAGACCTCCTCGGTGACCGGATGCTCCACCTGGAGCCGGGTGTTGACCTCCAGGAAGTAGGCCTCCTCGCGGGCCGCGTCGTAGACGAACTCGACGGTCCCGGCGGAGCGGTAGCCGACCGAGGCGCACAAGTCGCGGGCCGCGGAGGCGAGTTGTTTCCGGACGCGGTCCGGGAGCCCGGGGGCCGGCGCCTCCTCCAGGACCTTCTGGTGGCGGCGCTGGAGCGAGCAGTCGCGGTCGCCGAAGGTGACGACCCTGCCCTCGCCGTCGCCGAAGACCTGTACCTCGACGTGGCGGGCGCGCTCGACGAGCCGTTCCAGGAAGACGCCGGCGGAGGAGAAGGAGGCGGCGGCGACGCGCTGGACGCGTTCCCAGGCGTCGGCGAGTTCGCCGGGGGAGCGGCAGGCGGACATGCCGATGCCGCCGCCCCCGCCCGTTGCCTTGAGCATCACCGGATAGCCGATGAGCTGCGCCTTCTCCAGTGCCTCGGCGAGTCCCGACAGCAGGCCGGTGCCCGGCGCCAGCGGCACCCCGGCCGCTTCGGCCGCCGCCCGGGCGGTGTGCTTGGCGCCGAACAGCTCCAGCTGTGCGGGGGTCGGTCCGACGAACACGATCCCGGCGTCGGCGCAGCGGCGCGCGAAGGCCGCGTCCTCGGAGAGGAAGCCGTAGCCCGGGTGGATCGCGCCCGCGCCGGTGTCCTTGGCCGCCTTCAGGACCAGGTCGGCGTCGAGGTAGGACTCCTTCGCGGGCGCCGGGCCGAGCCGTACCGCCTCGTCGGCGAGCCGGACGTGGGGCGCCGAGCGGTCGGGGTCGGAGTACACGGCGACCGTGCGCAGGCCGAGCTCGCGGGCGGTGCGGATGATCCGGACGGCTATCTCGCCCCGGTTGGCGATCAGCAGCGTGTCGAAGGTCATGCGCCGGCCGCCTCGGTGATCGTCATCTCCACCGCCGTCGGCTCGAAGCCGTTGCACGGGTTGTTGATCTGGGGACAGTTGGAGACCAGCACGAGGACGTCGCGTTCGGCGCGGAGCGTGAGGGCGAGGCCCGGTGCGGACAGACCGTCGACGATGCCGAGGGCGCCGTCCTGCTCGACGGGCACGTTCATGTACCAGTTGACGTTGGAGACCAGGTCCCGCTTGCCGAGGCCGTGCTTCGCGCCCTCGGCCAGGAAGTTGTCCACGCACGCGTGCTGCGCGAACGTGTGGTGGCCGTAGCGCAGGGTGTTGGACTCCTTGGAGCAGGCGCCGCCGACCGTGTCGTGGCGGCCCACGGCGTCGGCGGTCACCGTCATCAGCGGGGTGTGCTCGTTGGACATCAGCACACTGCCCGTGGTGAGGAAGATGCCGCCCTGCGCGTGGATCGTGTCCGGCGCGCTGTAGCGCACGGAGGTGTCCTGGGCGTCGTACACGAGGAAGTCGACGGCCTGGTTGCCGTGCAGGTCGGTGATGGTCAGCGTCTCGCCTGACCGGATGACGCAGGACCAGGCGGCTCGGGCCGGGACGACGGTCTTCATGCGAGCCCCCTCGCGGTGAGGAATTCGGCGGTGTTGAGGAAGGCGCGGCGGCCCTCGGGGGTGGCGTCCCACAGCGGGTCGCCCGGTCGGGTGGGCTCCGCGCGCCAGGCGAGGACCTCCAGCGGGGTGCTGACGTACTGCGGGCGGGGGTCGGCCGGGTGCGGCACGTTGGCGATCAGGACCGTCACGTCCTGTTCGGCGCGCAGGGTGACGCTGCCGCCGGGGCCCGCCGAGCCGGTGAAGTCGAGGGTTCCGTCGCCGCGGACCGCCACGCCCTGGAAGAAGGAGAGGGAGGGCGGCAGGTCGCGCGGTTCGAGGCCGTTCTTCGCGGCGGCGAGCTTGAACAGCTCCCGGCCGGCCGGGGAGGGCGAGTGCGGGGCGCCGTCGCCGTAGCGCTGGGTGTTGCGTACGAGGGTGGAGGCGCCGCACAGCGCGTCGTGCCGGCCGGAGGTGTCGGCGACGACCGATGCGAGGACCCGTCCCTGGTCGGACAGGAGCAGCACGCCCTCGCCGAGGTAGGCGTTCCACTGGACCTTGACCGTGTCGGCGACGTTCAGCCGCTCCCAGGGGCGGCCGTCCACGTACAGGAGCAGGTGGGCGCAGGCGTCGCCGCGCAGGTCGGTCAGGCGCAGCTCGGTGCCGCGGGCGAGGACCCGGTGGGTGTAGTTGCCGCCCGCGACGGTCTCGGCCCACACCAGGCGGTCCGCCGCACAGGGCGGGTCCGGCCAGTCGGCCGCCGGGACGACGGGCATGGCGTCGGCGCGGGCGCCCTCCTGGGCCCGGGCATGGGCGCGGGCTCCGTAGGTCGTCTCTGTCGCCATCGGGGACCTCCGACTGAGGGACTGACGGGATGATTTCTGTCGCCCGACAGAAATTAGGGGCGGGTCGGGTCGCCGTGGTTGCCGCCGCGTTGCCGGGTGGTTACCGGACGCTCACGAAGATCGCCGTCCGGCGTCGTGTGCGAGGATCGAACGCATGGGGACGAGCGGCGGACGTCGAGTGGGCCGGCCCCGGGCCGCGCAGCGCCCGGACAGCGGGCTCTCGCCGCGCGCCGAGCTGCTCGCGGCCGCCGCGGAGCTGTTCACCACGCGCGGCTACGCCGCCACCACGACGCGGGCCGTGGCCGAGCGCGCGGGCATGCGCCAGGCGTCCATGTACCACTACGTCGCCGGCAAGGAGGAGCTGCTCGCCGAGCTGCTGGAGTCGACCGTCACGCCCTCGCTGACATACGCCCGTGAGCTGCTCGCGGACGATGTGCGGGCCGCCGAGGACCGGCTGTGGGAGCTGTGCCGCGCCGACGTGGAGGTGCTGTGCGGCGGCTCGCACAACCTCGGCGGCCTCTATCTGCTGCCCGAGGTGCGCACCGAGCGGTTCGCCGGCTTCCATGCCGTGCGCGGCGAACTCAAGGACGCCTACCGCCAGTTGATCGCCGCGACGACCGCCGGCGGCGCGCTCGTCAAGAGTGAGCTCGATCTGCGCACCGACCTCGTCTTCGGACTCATCGAGGGCGTCATCCTCGTCCACCGGTCGGATCCCGACCGCCCCGTCTCGGAGTTCGCCCGGGCCACCGCCGACGCGGCCCTGCGCATCGCGGGCAACTGAGCGCCGTCCGACGGAACTTGAGGGCGCCTGAGGGTGCTCAAGGATGGTCGCCTCACCCGTCCCGGTGAACTGTTTCGCACACCCGTGCACCGTCACGCACCGTGTTCGAACAAATCCCCAGCGTATAAATGGGTTTGAGGCTACTCCATGTGCGGAGCCGGTTTCAGAGGGTTGCTGAATATGACGCGGCGATGATCCGGTGAGACTAAGCTCGCCCGCGGCGCACCGAGTTGAGGTGTATTCGTGCGCCTGTTCCCAAATGTTCCGAAGATGCCGACAGATCCCTACAGAGGGTGCCCACATGGTGAGTGTTCAGTCCCCACCCGGTCGCCGAGAACTTCCCTACGCGCGCGTGCTGTTGCTGCCGGCGATACTGATGGCCGCGGCGACCGGAGCCGCCGTCGCCCTGGTGGCGACGCCGGCCCGGCTCGCCGTCGGCGTCTGCGGAACCGTCGCCACCCTCCTGGTGATCGCGGCGGGAGCCGAGTCGGTGCGCCGCGGCCGGCTGCTGCGCGAGTTGCGCGCGGAGAAGGACCGGCGCATCGCGTACCTGGACGACTGCGTCGCCGGTCACGCGGAGGAGAACCGCCTCCTCGCCGAGGTGTTCGTGCCCAACGCCGTGGAGTGGCTGCGCGCCGGAAATTCCCCCAGGGAGGTGATGCGCGACCTCAGCGAGGACGACCCTTCGTTCCGTGCGCTCGACGACGCACAGCGCGCGGTGATCCGGAAGATCCTCGACATCGTCGACCACGAGGAGTCCCTGCGCGACTCCGCCCAGCGCTCCTTCGTCAGCGTCGCCCGCCGCATGCAGGCCATCGTCCACCAACAGGCCGCGGAACTACGGGAGATGGAGGAGGACCACGGCCGCAACCCCGAGGTCTTCGACGACCTGCTGCGCATCGACCACGGCACCTCGCTGATCGGCCGGCTCGCCGACTCCATCGGTGTGCTCGGCGGCGGCCGGCCCAGCCGCAACTGGCCCCAGCCGGTCCCGCTGTACAGCGTGCTGCGCGGCGCCATGTCCCGGATCCTGGAGTACCGGCGCATCCAGCTGGACTCCATCGCCAAGGTCAACATCCGCGGCCTGTCCGTCGAACCGCTCATCCACGCGCTCGCGGAACTCCTCGACAACGCCACCCGTTACTCGCCCCCGCAGGCGAAGGTGCACGTCAACGCCACCGAGGTGCAGACCGGCATCGCCATCGAGATCGAGGACGCCGGCGTCAGCCTCAGCGAGGAGTCGCGCGCCAAGGCCGAACGCATGCTGGAAATGGCCAAGAGGGGCGTCGACATCCAGGACGTCGGCGGCACCCCGCGCCTGGGCCTCGCGGTCGTCGGCCGACTGTGCACCTCCTTCAACCTGGAGGTCTCGCTGCGCAAGTCGGCGTACGGCGGCGTCCGGGTCGTCCTCATCGTGCCGAGCGAGATGCAGACCCTCGACCCCGCCCCCGGCTTCGCGCACGGCATCGGCGCCACCGCCGTACCGCAGATCGACCTGAGCCAGGTCGGCGAGGGCCCCAAGCGTCCGCCCAAGAAGCGCCGTCCCACCAACCCGCGCATCCCGGCCGGGGTCTCCCTGACCGACGACGAGGTGCCCGAGGTCACCGAGTGGACCGAGCAGGGCCTGCCGCAGCGGCGCAGCAAGACCACGATCTCCATCGTGCAGCGCTACCAGGAGGCGTACGCCGCCCAGGAAGCCGCACGCCAGGGCAAGCCGGACCTGTTCGCGCAGCCCCGCCCTGAGGCCCAGCCCGCGAAGAAGAAGCAGGAGCCCGGAGTGGCGTTCGAGGCGTTCTGGGACGGCCTGAAGAAGGTAGCTCCGCCCGGCCACCACCCGACCGACTTCACCCGTAATCCCACCGCATACCTGCACCTGATCGAAGACAAGGCCAAGCCCGAGGCCGACGACGAAGGGGACCTCACGTGATCCAGCAGCGCCAAAACTTCGACTGGCTGCTCAAGGAGCTCTACGACGGCGTTCCGGGCATCGAGATGATCGTGGTGCTCTCGGCCGACGGTCTGCGCATCGCCCGTTACGCCGGTGACCCCGACGCCGCCGACCGGGTCGCCGCCGCCTGCGCGGGCGTGCAGAGCCTGGCAGCCGCCGTCGCCCAGGAGATCCAGGCCAGCGACGGCGAGATGAACATGGTCGTCATCGACCTGAGCGGCGGCTACTTCTACCTCATGTCGGCCGGCGACAACGCCTACCTCGCGGTCCTCGCCGACGTGCGCTGCGAGGCCGGCCGGATGAGCGCCAGCATGCGCGACCTCGTCGTCCGCATCGGCGCCCACCTCACCAGCCCGCCCCGGCGCAGCGGGCAGAGCGTATGACGCCTCCGCAACGCCAACGGCGACAACCCCTGCCCGAACTGCTCCCGCCGCCCCCGCCGCCCCCACCGGCTGCGCCCCCTCCACAGGAGGGGGAGGGCGAGGGCAAGAACCCCGAACGGCTGTACATCATCACCGGCCCCGACGGCGAGCGCGCTCCCGTCGACCTGGTCACGTTAATCGTGGCGTGTGCCGAACCGCCCTCCTCGGCCACGCCGGAGCAGACGGCGGTGCTGCGGATGTGCGGCGCCCCGCTGTCGGTGGCCGAGGTGTCGGCGTATCTCGGTCTCCCGTTCAGCGTGGTGACGGTGCTGCTGACCGAGATGCTGGCGGCCGAACTCGTGCAGGCGCGCGCCCCGATCGTCCGGCAGCAGCTCCCTGACCGTTCCCTTCTCGAAGCGGTGATGAATGGACTTCAACGGCTCTGACACGATTCCCGGCCCACGGGCCGAGGACTATCTGCCGCACACCACCACGGCCGCGGCGAAGATCGTCATCGTGGGCGGCTTCGGCGTCGGCAAGACCACCATGGTCGGCTCCGTCAGCGAGATCAGGCCGCTGACCACCGAGGAGACCATGACGCAGGCGGGCATCGGCGTCGACGACAACTACGGCTCCGAGACCAAGACCGCCACCACCGTGGCCATGGACTTCGGCCGGATCCGCATCACGGAACAGGTCGTGCTCTACCTCTTCGGCACGCCCGGCCAGGAGCGCTTCTGGTTCCTGTGGAACGGGCTGTTCGAGGGCGCGCTCGGCGCGGTCGTCCTGGTCGACACCCGCCGCCTCGAGGTCAGCTTCGAGGTCATGGGACGGCTGGAGGAGGGCGGCGTGCCCTTCGTCGTCGCCGTCAACACCTTCCCCGACGGGCCCCGTTACCCCATCGAGGAGCTGCGCGGGGCCCTCGACCTGCCGCCCGAGATCCCGATCGTGGAGTGCGACGTCCGTCGCCGCGCCTCCAGCCGCGACGTCCTGATGACGCTCATGCGCTTCCTGCACAACCTGGCCCTGAGCCGCAGCCTCACCTGACACGCCACCGCACCACATCCCCCCAACACCGGATCCACCACAGTTTCGGAGCGACCCTGTGACTCCCGAACACCCCGCCCCCGCCGGTCCGCGCGATCTCGCCCTGGACCCGCCGCCCGGCTGCCCCGCGCACAACCGGGGCCCCGGCGGACTGACCCGCCTCTACGGCGCCGGCGCGGAGGACCTCAACGAACTGTACGAGCGCCTGCGCGAGGAGCACGGCCCCGTGGCGCCGGTCCTGATCCACGACGACCTGCCGATGTGGATGGTCCTCGGTCACGCCGAGAACCTGCACATGGTGCGGGCGCCCTCGCAGTTCTCCAAGGACAGCCGCATCTGGTCGCCGCTGGTGGCGGGCAAGGTCAGGCCCGACCACCCGCTCATGCCGCACATCGCCTGGCAGCCCATGGCCGCCCACGCCGAGGGCGACGAGCACAAGCGGCTGCGGGGCGCGGTCACCGCGGCCATGGCGACCATCGACGACCGCAGCGTGCGCCGCTACATCAACCGCTCCAGCCAGCGCCTGGTCAACCGCTTCTGCGAGGAGGGCCGGGCCGAACTGGTCGGCCAGTTCGTCGAACACCTGCCGATGGCCGTCATGTGCCACGTCCTCGGCATGCCCGACGAGTACAACGACCGGATGGTCCAGTGCGCCCGCGACGCGCTCAAGGGCTCCGAGACCGCCATCGCCAGCCACGAGTACGTCATGGGAGCGCTGACCCGGCTCACCGCGCGCCGCCGCGCCCGGCCCGAGGAGGACTTCACCAGTCACCTCGTCAGCCACCCGGCGAACCTCACCGACGACGAAATCCGCGAGCACCTGCGCCTGGTTCTCTTCGCCGCCTACGAGGCCACCGTCAACCTGCTCTCCAACGTGCTGCGCATGGTCCTCACCGACCCGCGGTTCCTCGCCCGGCTCAACGGCGGCCAGATGACGGTGGCGGAGGCGGTCGAGCAGTCCCTGTGGGACGAGCCCCCGTTCAGCACCGTCTTCGCCTACTTCGCCAAGCAGGACACGGAGTTGGGCGGTCAGCGCATCCGGCGGGGCGACGGCCTGTTCTTCGCGCCCGCCCCCGGCAACGTGGACCCCCGGGTGCGCCCCGACCTGTCCGCCAACATGCAGGGCAACCGCTCTCACCTCGCCTTCGGCAGCGGCCCGCACGAATGCCCCGGCCAGGACATCGGCCGCGCCATCGCCGACGTCGGAGTCGACGCGCTGCTGATGCGGCTGCCGGACATCCAACTCGACTGCGAGGAGGACGAGTTGCGGTGGACGATGTCCATCGCCTCGCGGCACCTGGTGGAACTGCCGGTCCGGTTCGGCCCGAAGGACCAGCAGGACGTCAAGCACAAGCCGAGCCACGCCCCGATCCCGCCGCAGCGCATGACGCGACCGGTGAGCACGGAACCGCAGCCCGCCCCGACGCCCGACCCGGCGCCGGCGGCCGCGCCGCAGCCCGAGCCGTCCGCCCCGCAGCCGACGCGCCCGGCCCGCAGGCCGAACGCCTGGCGGCGCTTCCTGTCCTGGTGGCGCGGCTACTGAGCGACGCCCGCCGACGTCGTGGCGGCCGGGCCGTCGAACCAACTGCCGTACGACGCCCAGGCCTCGAGCACCCGGCCACTGCGCAGCCGGTGCTCCGTCCCGGTGACCGGATCGGTGAACTCCAGCTCCCGCGCCAGCAGTTGCAGCGGGCGCCGGAAGTCGCCGGCCGGCACCGGGGCGGCCACCTCCGGATAGAGCGGATCGCCGAGGATCGGCACGCCCAACGCGGCCATGTGCACCCGGAGTTGGTGGGTCTGCCCGGTGTCGGGGACCAGCCGGTAGCGGGCGCGGCCGTCCGCGCGGTGCTCGACCGGCTCGACATGGCTGACCGCGTTCGGCTCGCCCGGCACCTCCCGGGCGGCCAGGACGCCGCGCTCCTTCACGATCCGGCTGCGCACGGTCACCGGCCACTCGCGCGAGGCGTCGTGGGGCGCGACGGCCTCGTACACCTTGCGCACCCGGCGGTCGCGGAACAGCGTCTGGTAGGCGCCGCGCTCCTCGGGGCGCACGGTGAACAGCACGAGCCCGGCGGTGAGCCGGTCGAGCCGGTGCGCGGCGCCCAGCGCGGGGATGCCCAGCTCCCGCCGCAGCCGGGCCAGCGCGGTTTCGGTGACATGGCTGCCGCGCGGTGTGGTGGCCAGGAAGTGCGGCTTGTCGACGACCACGATGTGCTCGTCGCGGTACACGATCTCCAGCGGGAACGGCACCGGCGTCTCGGCGGGCAGCTCCCGGTGGAACCACACGAACATCCCCGGCACGTACGCCGTGTCCGGCGCCACCGCCGCACCGTCGGCGCCGACGACGAGCCCGGCCGCCAGCATCCCGTCCACGACCCCGGGGCCCGCCCCGCCGAGCCGCTCCACCAGGTGCTCCCGGACGGTGGCCCAGGCGCCCTCGCCCGGCAGCCGCACCCGCACCGCGTCGATCCCGTCGCGCTGCGGCAGGGGGGAGGGCGGGGGAGGGGTGCGGCGGCGTCTCATCGGGGTCAAGCCTACGGCGACGGGAAACCCGGTTGACTCCTCGCGGCCCGTTGGCAGGATGCGGATCATGCCTTACACCGCCGACTTCGTCCTGCCCGACGGAACCCTCTCCAGCGCCCCTCAGCCCGTCCTCGGCGCCGGCGACGGGCTCCTCCTGCGCCCATGGCGGGCCGCGGACGCACCCGCCGTGTACGCGACCTTCCAGGACCCGGTGATGCACCAGTGGCACATCAGGGCCGCCGACTCCGAGGAGGAGGTCGCCGGCTGGATCGAGGAGTGGCAGAGCAGCTGGGCGGCGGAGCAGAACGTCCAGTGGGCCGTCGCCGACGCCGACTCGGACGAGGTGCTGGGGCGGGTGGCGCTGCGCGACATCCGGCTCGGCGACGGCGTGGCCCAGGTCGCGTACTGGACGACCCGGGCGGCCCGTGGCCGGGGGGTCGCCCCCCGGGCCACGACCGCCCTGGCGGCCTGGGCTCTCGACGAGGTCGGCTTCCACCGGCTGGAGCTGGCGCACGCCATCGCCAACGAGGCCTCCTGCCGCGTCGCCGCCAAGGCCGGTTTCACCCTGGAGGGCACCAAGCGCAGTGCCGCCCTCCACCAGGACGGCTGGCACGACATGCACCTGCACGCGCGCGTGCAGGGCGACTGAGCCCGCGCGGCACGCGCCCGCCGACCGCGCGGGCCCGCGTCACGCCGTCGCCCGCCTCCGGTAGGCCCGGAAGGCCACGCCGACGGCGAGCGTCGCGCCGAGGAACAGCACCGTGAACCACTGGAAGTACCAGTGGCCGCCCGCCGGGTCGTACACCGCGGCGCGCGGCCAGGCCAGGTTGACCGTCATCAGCAAGCCGTAGAGGAGGGCGAGGGCGTTCACCGGGACGCCCCAGCGGCCCAGGGAGAACAGGCGGGCGCCCGTCTCGTCCGTGCCCGTCGAGGAGAACTGTCCGCGCAGCCGGCGCACCAGCAGCGGTCCGGTGACCATCGCGTAGGCCAGGTACAGCATCACGATGCAGGTGGTGCCGATGGCGAGGAAGGCGTCCGGCGAGGCGAAGTTCAGCAGCAGCAGGGCCGCCGCGAGAACGCCGACGACCAGCGCCGGGGCGCTCGGCATGCCGGTGCGGGGGTTCACGCGCGCGAGGCGGGCGGAGAACGGGAGCTGTCCGTCGCGGGCCATGGAGAACAGCATCCGGCAGGCCGCCGTCTGGATGGCGAGCGTCGCCACCGCGATCGCGACGACCACGTCCGCCAGCAGCGCCTTGCCCACCCCGTCGCCGAGGCTGCTGGTGAGGACGTAGCTGAGCCCGTCGACCCCGAGCCGCCCGTCGGTGAGGCTGGGCGCGGCCAGCAGTCCGGCCAGCACGATCAGTCCGCCGAGCAGGCCGGCCGCGCCGAGCGCCGTCAGGATGGTGCGGGGCGCGGTACGGCGCGGGTCGCGCGTCTCCTCGCTCATCTCGCCCGCGCTGTCGAAGCCGATCATCACGTAGGCGGCCGTGAACGAGCCGACGAGCAGCGCCCCGAACAGGCCGTCCTGCGCGGCCCCTTCGGTGTGGAAGGTGATGCCGGGGTCGCGCTCGGAGTGGGTGAGCAGCAGCGCGATGATGAGCACCGCGCCGATGATCTCGGCGGTGACGCCGACCCGGTTGATCACGGACAGCACGCGGTTGTCGACGACGTTCACGAGCGTCGTCAGCACCAGCAGGATCACTCCGAGCAGCGCCGCATTGGCCGCGCCGTCCGGTGAGGTGGGCGCCGGGTCGGAGCCGATCAGCTGGAAGCCCGACCAGATCGCGGGCAGCACCATCTGCAGGGCCAGTGCGGCCGCGGCGACCACGACGACCTGCCCGATCACCATGATCCAGCCGGCGAACCAGCCGAAGGAGGGCGTCGACAGCCGCGTCGACCACTGGTAGATCGCGCCGGAGATCGGGTAGCGCGCCGCCAGCTCCGCGAAGCACGCGGCCACCAGCAACTGCCCGACCAGCACCGCCGGCCAGGCCCAGAAGAAGACCGGGCCGCCGAAGGCGTACCCGAAGGCGAAGAACTGGAAGACGGTCGTCAGGACGGAGATGAAGGAGAACCCGGCGGCGAACGAGGCGTACCGGCCCAGGCTGCGGTGCAGCTCCTGGCGGTAGCCGAACTCGGCGAGGGAGCCGTCGCCGGTGTCGGGGGAGTGCGGCGGGTCGGGGCGTACGTCGGAGGGGGTCGTTGTCGTCACGGCGGAACCTGCCTTGGGCCCAGTGGGGACGGAATTCCTGTCGGGCGACAGAAATTAGGGAGGGGCTGTTTCGTGCGCGTCACGCAGGCGTGTCGGGGGCGGGCCCAAGTCCTCACGGTCCGGAACATCACTCGAACGCGTTACATCGCGTCTATTGCCTCAATCGCAGACTCGCGATATGTTCGGCTACGGATATTCGGAAGCGAGGTGGTCGTCGTGGCGAGGAAGCGCCGCAAGCTCAGCAATCCGTTGGCGCTCGCCGTGATGACGACGCTCTGGCAGAAGCCGATGCACCCGTACGAGATCGCCCAGACCCTGCGCAGTCAGGGCAAGGACACGAGCACGAAGACGAACTACGGCTCGCTCTACACGGTCGTGCAGAACCTCGAGAAGTACGGCTTCGTCGAGGTGACCGGTGTGGAACGCCAGGGCAACCGCCCCGAGCGCACGGTCTACGGGCTCACCGAGGCCGGGCGTGAGGAGATGGCCGAGTGGCTCTCGGACCTGATCGCCATCCCCGCGAAGGAGTACCCGATCTTCGAGACGGCGCTCTCGCTGATGGCGGCGCTGCCCCCGGACGACGTGGTGCGCCTGCTGGAGACGCGGCTGAGCTCGCTGGAGGTGCAGGTGGCCAGCGGCCGGGGAGCGCTCGAGAAGCTCTACGAGACGCTGCCGAGGCTGTTCCTCGTCGAGGTCGAGTACCAGCTGCACATGGTCGAGGCGCAGGCGGAGTGGGTCGGCGGCTTCCTCGACGAGATCAGGAAGGGATCGCTGCCCGGCGTCGAGCAGTGGCGGCACTTCCACGAGACGGGGGAGTTGCCGCAAGAGCTCAGATCATGAGAAAGACCCCGGCAGGTCTGTTGCAGCAGTCCCGCCGGGGTCTCGAACCCCGAAACGGATCCGCCGTGCGGCAGAACCGGGCCATCGAGGTGCGGCACACCCAGGATAGCCCGGAGCTCTTCACGCGGATCGATCACCAGTCCGCTCACTCAGGAGAGCTGTCGTCATGAGCAGTACCAGCAGCACCCGCGCGCCCGCGGTCGAGGCGCGCCACCTCGTCAAGACCTACCCCGGCGGTGTCACCGCCCTGAACGGACTCGACGTCACCGTCGAGCCGGGCACCGTCTTCGGGCTCCTCGGCCCCAACGGCGCCGGCAAGTCCACCACCGTCAAGATCCTCACCACCCTCGCCCGCCCCGACTCCGGGACGGCCGCCGTCGCCGGGCACGACGTGCTGCGCCACCCGGACCGGGTGCGCCGCGCGATCGGCGTGGTCGCACAGAACTCCGGGGCCGACCCGGTCGCCACCGGCCGGGACAACCTCCGCCTCCAGGGCCGGCTCTACGGTGTGAAGGGCGCCGCCCTCGACCGCCGGGTCGACGAGCTGCTCGAACGCTTCACGCTCACCGAGGCGGCCCGGCGCCCGGTCAAGGGCTACTCCGGCGGCATGCGGCGCCGCCTCGACGTCGCGCTGGGGCTGGTGCACCGGCCCGAGGTGCTCTTCCTCGACGAGCCCACCACCGGCCTGGACCCCGAGGCCCGCACCGCGATGTGGGACGAGATCGGCCGTCTGGCCGGCGAGGAGGGCCTCACCATCCTGCTCACCACGCACTACCTGGAGGAGGCCGACCGGCTCGCCGAGCGCGTCGCCATCGTCGACCGCGGCCGGATCGTCGTCACGGGCGCCCCCGACTCCCTCAAGGGCGAACTCCGCGGCGACGCCGTGCACGTGGAGGTGCGCACACCCCCCGGCGAGGCGGGGCGCACGTTGCTGGACGGCGCCCTCGGCGGGCTGCCGGGCGTGCACGAAGTGCTGTGCGAAGGACGCCGGATCAGCGTCCGCGCCGACGACGGAGCGGCCGCCGTGCCCGCGCTGCTGGGCGCGTTGGAGCGGGCCGGGATCGGAGTGGCCACCGCGACCGTGGCCCGGCCGTCCCTCGACGACGTCTACCTCAGGTACGCGGGCCGCCGGTACGCGGACGCGGACGCCGGCGCCGCTCCCGTCCTCGCCGGAGGTGCGCGATGAGCACCGCCGTCGCCCAGACCTGGTACATGACGCAGCGTCAGCTCATGGTGTTCGCCCGGCAGCCCGCCTACGCGGTGATCACCCTGATCCAGCCGGTGATCTGGCTGTTCCTCTTCGGCGGCCTGTTCAAGAACGTCGTCGAGCTGGGCGGCTTCGGCACCGCCTCCTACCTCGACTACCTGGTGCCGGGCGTGGTCGTGATGAGCGCGCTGAGCGCCAACCTGTGGGCCGGCATGGGCACGTTGGAGGAGATCCAGCGCGGCACCCTGAACCGCTTCCTGACCACCCCGGCCAGCAGGGCCGCGCTGATGAACGGCAACGTCGTGCACAACGGCATCGTCACCGCCCTGCAGTCGGGCGTCATCGTGCTGCTGGGTCTGGCGGGCGGCGCGCACTACCCGGGCGGGGTCACCGGGGTCGCGGTCCTGATCGTGGCGGCCGTGCTGCTGGGCACCGTGTTCGGGGCGCTGTCCAACTCCCTGGGCATGCTGGTGCGTGAGCGGGAGTCGATCATCGGCATCAATACCTTCCTGCTGCTGCCGCTGACGTTTCTGTCCTCCGCTTTCATGGCGCCGGCCCAGATGCCGTCCTGGATGCGGCACATAGCCGACTTCAACCCGGTCGACTGGGCGATGATCGCGGGCCGTTCGGCGCTGTCCGCCGACCCCGACCGGGCAGACGTGCTCAGCCGCGGCGGGGCGCTGCTCGCGCTGGCGATGGCGGCGGTGTGGCTGTCGATCCGGACGTTCCGGTCCTACCAGCGGTCGGTGTAGCGGTCGCGGGGGCGGTGCGGAAGGCCGGGGCGGCCCGCGCCACGAGTGCGGGCCGCTTCCGCCGGGCCTCGGAGGCCGGTCGTCAGGTCGGCTGTCTGGTCGGGCGTCAGGTCGGCCGTCTGGTCGGGCGTCAGGTCACGCGGCCGGGGCCGCGCCCTCCTGCTCCGCCTCCACCCGCGCGTTCCAGTCCCGCTTCGCGGCCTGCCAGCCGTCCTCGTCGTGGCCGAGCCGCCAGTAGCCGGAGATCGACAGGTCCTCGCGCGGGATCTGCAGCTCCACGCGCAGCAGTTTGCGCAGGTCCTTCACGCAGGCGGCCTCGCCGTGCACGAACGCGTGCAGCCGGCCCTCGGGGAACTCCAGCGCCCGTACGGCCTCGACGAGCCGCTCGCCCACCGGCCGGTCGCCGCGGTGCAGCCAGACGACGTCCACGTCGGAGTCGATCTTCTGCTCCTCCTCGGGCCCCGCCACCTCGATGAAGGCGTGGGCGAGGGCGCCGGCGGGCAGCGACTCCAGGGCGGCCGCGATGGCGGGCAGGGCGCTCTCGTCGCCGGCCAGCAGATGCCAGTCGGCGGCGTGGTCCGGCGCGTAGGCGCCGCCGGGGCCCATGAAGCGGACGGTCTCGCCCGGCTGGACGCGGGCCGCCCACGGCCCGGCCAGGCCCTCGTCGCCGTGCAGCACGAAGTCCAGCGTCAGCTCGCGGTGTTCGGCGTCCCAGTCGCGCACCGTGTACGTCCGGGTCACGGGCCACTGCTCACGAGGGAATTCGGCCCGGATGCGCTCCAGGTCGAACGGCTCCGGATAGGTCACGCCGTCGGGGCCGAAGAGCAGTTTGACGTAGTGATCGGTGCAGTCGCCCGCTGCGAACTCGGCCAGACCGACCCCGCCGAGCACGACGCGCTGCATGTGCGGGGTGAGCCGTTCGGTGCGGACGACCTGCGCGGAGTGGGGCTTCCGTGGCCTGCGTGCCGGACGTTCTGCCATGACGGCCTCCCATGTCTCTGCCCATGACACCATGGTTAGGTTTACCTAAGTTAGCATCTCTTCCCGGGCGATGCCCCCACCGTGCCTATGCGCGCTGAGTGTTCAGTGTCGTCAGCAGTCGCTGGAGTGACCCCCCAAGCCCCCAGCGCCCTGCCAGTGCCTCAAGTGTCGCCCCGTCCCGAGGCGTATGCGGAAGCGCCGTGTCCACGTCCGGAAGCGGCACGTCGTCGGCCACCTTGACGACCTTCGGCGCGACGGCGACGTACGGCCGCGCCTCGTCCAGCCGTTTGCGCTGCGAGGGCGTGAGCTTCGCCCTCGGGTCGTCCACCGCCGCCATGATCCCCGCCAGGTCGCCGAACTCGGCCAGCAGCTTGGCCGCCGTCTTCTCGCCGATGCCCGCCACCCCCGGCAGACCGTCGCTCGGGTCGCCGCGCAGCAGCGCCAGATCCGCGTACCCGCGCCCGTCGACGCCGTACTTCTCGCGCAGCCACGCCTCGTCCGTCAGCTGCAGCGTGCCGACGCCCTTCAGCGGGTACAGCACGCGCACCCCGCGCGCGTCGTCCACCAGCTGGTACAGGTCGCGGTCGCCGGTGACGATGTCGACCGGGCCCTTCGCGCGGCCGGTGAACGTGCCGATCACGTCGTCCGCCTCGTAGCCGGCGACGCCCACGCGTGCGATGCCCAGCGCGTCCAGCACCGCCTCGATGATCGGCACCTGCGGCGACAGCGTGTCCGGCACCTCCTCCTCGTCCGGTCCGACCGCGTGCTCCTCGGCGACACGGTGCGCCTTGTAGGTGGGGATCAGCTCGACCCGCCACTGAGGGCGCCAGTCGGCGTCCATACAGGCCACCAGCTCGTCCGGCCGGTGGTCCTTGACCAGCCGGTCGATGAAGTCCAGCAGTCCGCGCACGGCGTTCACCGGAGTGCCGTCCGGCGCCCTCACGGAGTCGGGGACGCCGAAGTAGGCGCGGAAGTAGAGCGAGGCGGTGTCGAGGAGCATCAGTCGTCCGGTCACGCCTCGCATCATGCCGCACGGGTGCCCCGGTGACCGGCGGGTATTCACTCCCGTGGCAGGAGCGAACCTCCCGCCGAACCCCTTCCGCGCCGCCTGTGAACTGAACCACTCGCACGTTTGCGCATGTCGGGCCCGGGCAGGCGCGGCCTCGGAGCGGTGTCGGTTGCGCCTTCAACGGTTTGCTGTTGCCGAGTACTCCCGTTTCTGTCCCCCATCGAGAGGTACGCGTGTCATCCAGGCTTGAAGCCGAGCAGCTGTACAAGGTGTTCGGCAGACGACCGGAACAGGCAGTCGAACGGCTGCGCGCCGGAGCAGACCGGGAGGAGCTGCGCGCCGACGGCGCCACGGCCGCCGTCGTCGACGCCTCCTTCACCGTGGAACCCGGCCAGATCTTCGTCGTCATGGGCCTGTCCGGCTCTGGGAAGTCCACCCTGCTGCGCATGCTGAACGGACTGCTGGAACCGACCGCCGGACGCGTCCTCTTCGACGGCCAGGACCTCACCGCGCTCACCGACCGCGACCTGCGCGCGGTGCGGGCGAAGAAGATCAGCATGGTCTTCCAGCACTTCGCGCTCTTCCCGCACCGCAGCGTCCTCGACAACGCCGCCTACGGGCTCGCCGTCCAGGGCGTCCCCCGCCGCGAGCGCGAGCAGCGGGCCGCGGAGGCGCTGCGGCTGTGCGGTCTGGAAGGCTGGGAGAAGTCCTGGCCGGACGAGCTGTCCGGCGGCATGCAGCAGCGCGTGGGCCTGGCCCGCGCCCTCGCCACCGACGCCGACCTGCTCCTGATGGACGAGTCCTTCAGCGCGCTGGACCCGCTGATCCGCCGCGACATGCAGGACCAGCTCCTCACGCTCCAGCAGACCCTGAAGAAGACGATCGTCTTCATCACCCACGACCTCAACGAGGCCATGCGCCTGGGCGACCGCATCGCCGTCATGCGCGACGGCCGCATCGTGCAGACCGGCACGGCGGAGGACATCCTGATCCGCCCGGCCGGCGACTACGTCGCCTCCTTCATCCAGGACGTCGACCGCTCCCGCGTGCTGACCGCCTCCGCCGTCATGGACACCGCCGTGCGCGGCGACGAGGCCGACTGCGGCTGCGAGACCGCCACCCCCGACACCCCGTTCACCGCGCTCTGCGCGCTCAGCGCCCGTCTGACCCACCCGGTCGCCGTCCTCGACGGAAAACGCACACTCGTGGGCGTCGTACCGAGACAGCGCCTCGTGCGCTTCCTCGGCGACGAGCAGGGCGCGCCGATCGTCTGCGACGGTCCGCGCGACAGCGGGAAGAAGGTGACCGCCCATGCCTAGGCTGCACCTCGGCGACTGGGTCGACTCCGGCGTCGACTGGCTGGTCACCCACATGTCCTGGCTCTTCGACGCGATCAAGACGATCGTCGAAGGCATGTACGACGGCCTCGACGCCGTCCTCACCGCCCCCGCGCCGCTGCTCCTCGCGGGCATCCTCGCCGTGCTCGCCTGGTGGCTGCGGGGCCTCGTCGCGGGCGTCCTCGCCTTCGCCGGGTTCGCGCTCATCGACTCCCTCGCCCTGTGGGAAGAGGCGATGTCGACGCTGTCCCTGGTGCTCGTGGCCACGGTGATCGCCCTGGTGATCTCCGTCCCGCTGGGTATCTGGGCCGCCCGCTCCAAGGCCGTCAGCGCGACCCTGCGGCCCGTCCTGGACCTGCTCCAGACGATGCCGTCGATGGTTCTGCTCATCCCCGCGATCCTGTTCTTCGGCATGGGCGTCCCCGCGGGCGTCATCGCCACCCTGATCTTCGCGCTCGCCCCGGGCGTGCGCATGACCGAGCTCGGCATCCGCCAGGTCGACGCCGAACTCGTCGAAGCCGCCGAGGCGTTCGGCACGACCCCGCGCGACACGCTGCTGCGCGTCCAGCTGCCGCTCGCCCTGCCGACGATCATGGCGGGCGTCAACCAGGTCATCATGCTGGGCCTGTCGATGGTCGTCATCGCCGGCATGGTCGGCACCGGCGGCCTCGGCGGCGCCGTCAACGAGGCCATCGGCCAGCTCGACATCGGGCTCGGCTTCGAGGCGGGCCTCGGCATCGTCGTCCTCGCCATCTTCCTGGACCGGATGACCGGCGCCCTCGGCACCCGGATCTCCCCGCTCGGCCGCCGCGCCGCCGCCAAGGCCCGCAGCACGGTGTGGACGTACCGTCCGCGCCCGGCCGTGGCCGTGGTCGGCGTGGTCGTCCTCGCCCTGGTCGCCGGCGGCATGGGCGTCTTCGGCTCCTCCTCCGGCACCGCCGAGGCCTCCGCGTCGGACGTCGGCAAGGGGAAGGAGATCAAGATCGGCTACATCCCGTGGGACGAGGGCATCGCCTCCACCTACCTCTGGAAGGAACTCCTGGAGGAACGCGGCTTCAAGGTGGACACCACCCAGTACGCGGCCGGCCCCCTCTACACCGGCGTCGCCACCGGCCAGATCGACTTCCAGACCGACGCCTGGCTGCCCACCACCCACGCCGAGTACTGGAAGAAGTACGGCGACCGCCTCGACGACCTCGGCTCCTGGTACGGCCCCACCTCCCTGGAGCTCTCCGTCCCCTCGTACATGACGGACGTGAACTCCCTCGCGGACCTGAAGGCCCACGCCTCCGAGTTCGGCGGCAAGATCACCGGCATCGAGCCCAGCGCCGGAATGATGGGCCTGCTCAAGGACAAGGTCCTCGGGGAGTACGGCCTCGACGACGCCTACACGGTCGTCGACGGCTCCACCCCGGCGATGCTCGCCGAACTCAAGCGCGCCTACGCCGCCAAGAAGCCGATCGCGGTCACGCTCTGGTCGCCGCACTGGGCGTACAGCGACTACGACCTCAAGAAGCTCGACGACCCCAAGGGCGCCTGGGGCAAGGGGGACGGCGTGCACACCCTCGCCCGCCAGGGCTTCGCCGACGACAACCCCGAGGTCGGCGCCTGGCTGAAGAACTTCAAGATGACCGAGGCCCAGCTCACCGGTCTGGAGGCGCAGATCCAGAAGGCCGGCAAGGGCAAGGAGCAGGAAGCGGTCCGGACCTGGCTGAAGGAGAACCCCACTCTGGTCGAGAAGTGGGTACCGGTCGCCGATTCGGGGCAGAAGAGCCGGGCGGCCCGGTGACCTGACAGCACCGCGGCCGTCCGACCACGGGCGGGCACCGACGTACGGCCTCCACGGCCTGCGACGGGGCCCGCCCCTCGTCCCGTTCCCCCCGCCCGCCCACGGCAAGGATCCGGCCAACCACAGAGAGCTAAGCCCATCCTGGGGCCGAGGGTGCAGGGGGGCCGGGGACGAGCGGGAACACCCGAGGCCGTTCGCGCATTGAACCGGAAAGCCGGAGGACGGCCCGCCGCCCCGAGGATCCGGCGTGTGATCATCTGGCGCGATCTGTGAGGTCTGGCGTCACCCCATGTGTCCTCGATGTGACGGGCGCATGAAACGGTTTGCCGAACATGCGTAGGGTGCAGACAACTCATCAGAGGACGTGTCGGCGGACACCACGGCAGCGACGAGCGAAGGAGGGAGCCGGAGCGATGGGCGACCACAAAGAACAGCCCCTGCGGGTGGGCGCGGCCGTGCGGCGCCGGCGCCGCTCCCTGGAGCTCACCCTCGCCGTCGTGGCCGAGCGCAGCGGCCTGTCGGTCCCGTTCCTGAGCCAGATCGAGAACGACCGCGCGCGGCCCAGCACCGGCTCCCTGGAGAAGGTCGCCGACGCCCTGCGCACCACGGCCGTCGAGCTCCTCGCCGCCGCCGACCCGGCGTGCAGCGTGGACGTCGTCCGCGCCGAGGACACCGAGCCGGGCCAGGGGCAGGGCTCGGCGCCGGACCCGGAGCCGCGTTCCCGTTCCCTGGTGCGCGGGCACCACCAGATGCACGCCTCCGAGTTCACCGGCGATCACGACGCCGGCCGTGAATTCCAGTACCGCAACGACCAGTTGATGTACGTCGCCGACGGCGCCGTGGAGATCGAGGCGGAGGGCCGCGCCTACCGCCTGGGCCGCGGCGACACCCTGTATCTCACCGGCGGTGTCCGCCACCGCTGGCGGGCGACCGTGCCGGACACCCGGGTGATCGTCGTCGCCGTGGCCGAGCACATCGAGGCGGTACGCGACCGGGACCACCGGGGCCGGAAGCGGTAGTGCGGGTCGTCTCCCTCGTCCCCTCGCTCACGGAGGCGGTCGCCTCGTCCGCGCCCGGCGCCCTCGTCGGCGCCACCGACTGGTGCGCCCACCCGGCGGACCTCGACGTCACCAGGATCGGCGGAACCAAGAACCCCGACGTCGACCGGATCGTCGCCCTCGCCCCCGACCTGGTGATCGCCAACGAGGAGGAGAACCGGGAGCCGGACCTGACCGCCCTGCGCGCGGCCGGCGTCGAGGTGCTGGTCACGGAGGTCCGTGACGTCCCGCAGGCCTTCCGGGAGCTGGCGCGGGTGCTGGCGGCGTGCGGAGCGCCGTCGCGGCCGGCCTGGCTGGTGGCGGCGCAGGAGGCGTGGGCGGCGCTGCCGTCGCCCGTCGGGGCCCGCCGGACCGCCGTCGTGCCGATCTGGCGCCGCCCCTGGATGGTGCTGGGCCGCGACACCTTCGCCGGGGACGTGCTGGCCCGGCTGGGCGTCGACCACCTGTACGCCGAGCACCCCGAGCGCTATCCGCGCATCCCGCTCGACGCACTGCGGGCGGCCGGCCCGGACCTGGTCGTCCTCCCGGACGAGCCCTACCGCTTCACCGCCGACGACGGCCCGGAGGCCTTCCCCGGCCTGCCCTGCGCGCTCGTCAGCGGACGGCACCTGACGTGGTACGGGCCGTCGCTCGCCGAGGCGCCGAAGGCGCTGGGCGAGGCGCTGCGAGCAGCTCACCGCTGAGCAGCCCGCGAACGGTGTGCCCGGCGACCACCGCCCAGGCGGCCGTCGCGTACCAGTTCGGTCCGAGGTGACGGACGGCGCCGCCGGCGCGCGGGCGGGGAAGGGCGTAGCGGAGCGGGGCGGCGGTGACCATGGTTCCACGGTCGCCCCGGTGTCCGCCCGCGACCAGGGAGTATGGCTCTATGGGGACATAAACTGGGCTTATGGGGAGTGTGGAGGAACAGCCCGCGGACACCGCGACGGGCTCGATCGCGCACCGCGTCCCGGACCTGGGCGCGCTGGAGCTGCTGCTGGGCGTCGCCCGGCTGGGCAGCCTGGGCGCGGCCGCGCGCGAGCTCGGCATCACGCAGCCGGCCGCGAGCAGCCGGATCCGGTCCATGGAACGCCAGCTGGGCGTGGCCCTGGTGGACCGTTCCCCGCGCGGCTCGCGGCTGACGGACGCCGGTGCGCTGGTGACGGACTGGGCGCGGCGGATCGTCGAGGCGGCGCAGGCGTTCGACGCGGGGGCGCAGGCGCTGCGGGACCGGCGGGACTCGCGGCTGCGGGTGGCGGCCAGCATGACGATCGCCGAGTACCTGCTGCCCGGCTGGCTGCTCGCGCTGCGCGCCGGGCGGCCGGACACGGCGGTGTCGCTGCTCGCGGGCAACTCGGCGGCGGTCGCCGAGCGGGTCCTGGCGGGGGAGGCGGACCTCGGCTTCGTGGAGGGGCTCACGGTGCCGGTGGGCCTCGACTCCGCCGTGATAGCCCATGACCATCTCATTGTCGTCGTCGCGCCCGGTCATCCGTGGGCCCGTCGCCGACGCCCGTTGCCCGCGGCCGAGCTGGCGTCGACGCCGTTGATCCTGCGGGAGAAGGGGTCGGGGACCCGTCAGGTGCTCGACACGGCCCTGGGCGGACTGGCCCGCCCCCTGATCGAGCTGTCCTCGACGACGGCGGTGAAGGCGGCGGCGGTCAGCGGGGCGGGGCCGGCGGTGCTGAGCGAGCTGGCGGTGGGCGAGGAGCTGGCGCTGCGGCGGTTGGTCTCGATCCCCGTGGCGGAGGTCGCGCTGGCCCGCGACCTGCGAGCGGTGTGGCCGACGGGGCATCGTCCTGCCGGGCCGGCGCGGGAACTGCTGTCGCTGACGCGGGGGTAGGTTCTTCGCCCCCGCCGCCCCTTCCCGTCCCGACCCTGGGGGGCTGCCGCCGCCAGGCCAGGCCCCCGCTGTCGGCCCCTGAAGGGCCTCGTCCTCACGCGCCGGACGGGCTGCAAGACCGCGCCGCGTTCACCAGGGCCCGCATGACCCGTACGTCCTCGGCCATCTCCGGGTGCCACTGCACGCCCAGGACCCAGCCGCCGGCCGACGGGAGCTCGACGGCCTCGACGGTGCCGTCCGACGCGTACGCCGACGGGATCAGGCCCGCCCCCAGGCGGTCCACCGCCTGGTGGTGATAGGTCGGCACCGACGTCTCCTCCTCGACGATCCCGGCGTACAGCGTGCCCGGGACCGGCTTCACCGGGTGGTGTCCGAAGACGCCGACGACCTCGGCGTGCCCGTCGATGTGCTGCGTCATGGTGCCGCCGAGCGCGACGTTCAGCAGCTGCATGCCCCGGCAGACGCCCAGCAGCGGAACGCCGGCCGCCAGCGCCGCCTCGATCAGCGCCAGCTCCCACGCGTCCCGCTCCCGCGCCGGAGGCCCGGTGCGGGGGTCGGCCTCGGCGCCGTAGCGGACCGGCTCGACGTCGGGGCCGCCCGAGATCACCAGCCCGTCGAGGCGGGCCACGGTCGCCGCCGCCCGCTCGGGCGCGTCCGGCGGGAGCATCGCGGCCAGCCCGCCGGCCCGCTGCACGAGCCGCGGGTACCCGACGGGCAACAGCGCAGCCTCCAGCTCCCACACGTGCCAGCGCGTCCCGGCCTCCAGATACGTGCTGATCCCGATCAGCGGACTGCCCGTCATGGTCCCTCCCCGGCGCTGCAATGGACTGCGTGCATACCTTTACCTGTTTCCTGTCCGCTTCATGCCAGGAAGCCCCTGAGCAGGGCCGCCGTCCCCGCGCAGTGTTCCCGCATCATCTCGCGCGCCCCGTCCGCGTCGCCGTCCAGCACCGCCTCAACCAGCGCGGTGTGCTGCCGCTGCGAGTGCTCCAGGTTGCGGACGAGCAGCGGGATGCAGTCGAGCAGGTCGTTCACCGTGGCCCGCACCGCCGCGTACCGCGCGGTCAGCGACGGCGAGCCGCACAGCTCGGCCAGGGTGAGGTGGAGCATCGTGTCCAGCCGGCGGTAGTCGGCCAGCGGCGCGTCCGCCGTGCGGGCCAGGGCGTCGCGCAGCCGCTCCGCCTGCTCGTCCGTCAGCCCGTGCGTCGCGCACAGGCCCGCCGCGCCCACCTCCAGCACCTCGCGGAAACGCAGGACGTCCTCGATGTCCACCTCGGCGACCCGCCGCCGCAGCTCGTCCTCGCCGCCGGCGTCCGCGCGCGGCAGCACGAACGTTCCGCCGTACCGCCCCCGGCGGGATTCGACGAGCCCCTGGTCCTGGAGGACCTTCAGCACCTCGCGCAGCGTCACGCGGCTGATCCCCAGCCGCTCCGCGAGATCCCGCTCGGCCGGCAGCCGTTCGCCCCCCGGCACCAGGCCCAGCCGCACGACCTGCAGGATCTGCTCCAGCGCCTCCTCGAAACCGTTCCCGGCCCGCACCGGCCGCAGGATCGGCGTCAGCCGGTCGTCCGGTCCGCCGTCAGCGTCCACCGACATCTGGCCGTGCCCCCTTCCCAAGCAATGGTTCTCCGCAATACCTTATGGTCCCCGGAAGCCTGAGGAGGCCCTCCAGTGGCAGACCGCACACCCCCGCTCAGTGTCGAGGAGCTGCAGGCCCTCGTCGCGAGCGGTGAGATCGACACTGTCGTCCTGGCCTTCCCCGACATGCAAGGGCGGCTCCAGGGCAAACGGTTCGCCGCCGGATTCTTCCTCGACGAGGTCCTCCAGCACGGCACCGAGGGGTGCAACTACCTCCTCGCCGTCGACACGGAGATGAACACCGTCGACGGATACGCCATGTCCTCCTGGGAGCGCGGCTACGGCGACTTCGCCATGCACCCCGACCTGTCCACCCTGCGCCGCGTGCCCTGGAACGCCGGCACGGCCATGCTCGTCGCCGACCTCGCCTGGAACGACGGCTCGCCCGTGGTCGCCGCCCCGCGCCAGATCCTGCGCCGCCAGCTGGAGCGCCTCGCCGAGCACGGGTTCACCGCCCAGGTCGGCACCGAGCTGGAGTTCATCGTCTTCAAGGACAGCTACGAAGCCGCCTGGGACGCGAACTACCGCGGACTCACCCCCGTCAACCAGTACAACGTCGACTACTCGGTCCTCGGGACCGGACGGGTCGAGCCGCTGCTGCGCCGCATCCGCAACGAGATGGCCGGCGCCGGCCTCACCGTCGAGTCCGCCAAGGGGGAGTGCAACCCCGGCCAGCACGAGATCGCCTTCCGCTACGACGAGGCCCTGGTCACCTGTGACCAGCACGCGATCTACAAGACCGGCGCCAAGGAGATCGCCGCCCAGGAGGGCGTCTCGCTGACCTTCATGGCGAAGTACAACGAGCGCGAGGGCAACTCCTGCCACATCCACCTGTCGCTGACGGACGCGGACGGCCGTAACGTCATGGCCGGCACGGCCGAGGACCCGGGCGGCATGTCCGACGTCATGCGGCACTTCCTCGCCGGACAACTCGCCGCCCTGCGCGACTTCTCCCTCCTCTACGCCCCCAACATCAACTCCTACAAGCGGTTCCAGCCCGGCTCCTTCGCCCCGACGGCCGTCGCCTGGGGACACGACAACCGCACCTGCGCGCTGCGGATCGTCGGCCACGGCCGCTCGATGCGCTTCGAGAACCGGCTGCCCGGCGGCGACGTCAACCCGCACCTCGCGGTCGCCGGCCTGGTGGCGGCGGGACTCTACGGCGTCGAGCAGAAACTCGAACTCCCCGAGGCCTGCCCCGGCAACGCCTACGCCGCGGACTACGCGCACGTCCCCACCACGCTCCGCGAGGCCGCCGACCTCTGGGCGAACAGCCCCATAGCGCTGGCCGCCTTCGGCGAGGAGGTCGTCGCGCACTACAGCAACATGGCCCGCGTCGAGCTGGAAGCCTTCGACGCCGCGGTCACCGACTGGGAGCTGCGCCGCTCCTTCGAACGCCTCTGAAAGGTCACAGGTCCCTGTCGTGTCCGACCAGCACCCGCACCAGCTGATCGTCCTCAACCCCGCCACCGAGGAGGTGGTCGCCACCGTCCCCGCCGCCGACGCGGCCGACGTGGACCGCGCGGTCGCCCGCGCGAACGCCGCCCAGACCGGATGGGCGGCCGCCGCCCCGGCCGACCGCGCCCGTCTGCTGCGCCGCTTCGCCGACGTCGTCGACGCCCATCTGGAAGAACTGGCCCAACTGGAGGTCCGCGGGGCCGGTCACCTCCTCGGCAACGCCCGCTGGGAGGCCGGCAACGCCCGCGACCTGCTGCTCTACGCGGCCGGCGGGGTCGAACGGCTCCTCGGCAGGCAGATCCCCGCCCCCGGCGGCTGGGACGTCACCTTCCACGAACCGCTCGGCGTGGTCGGCGTGATCGCCCCCTGGAACTTCCCCATGCCCATCGCGGCCTGGGGCTCCTTCCCGGCCCTCGCCGCCGGCAACGCGGTCGTCCTCAAGCCCGCCGAGACCACCCCCCTCACCGCCCTGCGGCTGGCCGAACTCGCCCTGGAGGCAGGCCTGCCCGAGGGGTTGTTCCAAGTCCTGCCCGGCTACGGCGCCGTCACGGGCCGTGCCCTCGTCGACCACCCGGGCGTCGCGAAGATCGTGTTCACCGGCTCCACCCGCACCGGCCGCGAGATCATGGAGCGCTGCGCCCGGCAGGTCAAGCCGGTCACCCTGGAACTCGGCGGCAAGAGCCCGAACGTCGTCTTCGCGGACGCCGACCTGAAGTCGGCCGTCGACCCGTTCTCCTTCCTCGACAACTCCGGCCAGGACTGCTGCGCCCGCACCCGCATCCTCGTCCAGGAGTCGGTCTACGACGAGGTCGCCGACCATCTCGCGCGGGAACTGTCGGCCGTGGTCGTCGGCGACCCCGCCGACGAGGCGACCCAGATGGGCCCGCTGATCTCCCGTCAACAGGTGGACCGCGTACGGTCGTTCGTGCCGGACGACGCCCAGGCGCTGCGCGGCACCGCCCCCGAAGGCCCCGGCTTCTGGTTCCCGCCGACGGTCCTCACCGGCGCCGCGCCCGACTCCGACGCGGCCCGCGAGGAGATCTTCGGACCCGTGGCCGTCCTGCTCCCCTTCACCGACGAGGCGGACGCGATCCGGCTCGCCAACGACACCCCCTACGGCCTCTCCGGCTCCATCTGGACCCGCGACGTCGGCCGCGCCCTGCGCGTCTCGCAGGCCGTGCGCGCCGGCAACCTGTCCGTCAACTCCCACTCCAGCGTCCGCTACTGGACGCCCTTCGGCGGCTTCAAGCAGTCCGGCGTCGGCCGAGAGCTGGGCCCGGACGCCCTGACCGCCTTCACCGAAACCAAGAACGTCTTCATCAGCACGGAGGGCCCCGCACAGTGACCGCTCAGAACCCTGACATCGTCTGCCGCCGTCTCGTCGGCCGGACGGCCGTCATCACCGGCGCCGGCAGCGGCATCGGCCTCGCCACCGCGCGCCGGCTCGCCTCCGAGGGCGCACACGTCGTCTGCGGCGACGTCGACGAGGCCCGCGGCAAGGCGGCCGCCGAGGAGATCGGCGGGATTTTCGTGAAGGTCGACGTCACCGACCCCGAGCAGGTCGAGGCCCTGTTCAAGACGGCCTACGACACCTACGGCAGCGTCGACGTCGCCTTCAACAACGCGGGCATCTCGCCGCCCGACGACGACTCCATCCTGGAGACCGGCCTCGAGGCCTGGAAGCGCGTCCAGGAGGTCAACCTGACCTCCGTCTACCTGTGCTGCAAGGCCGCCATCCCCTACATGCGGCGCCAGGGCAAGGGCTCCATCATCAACACGGCGTCCTTCGTGGCACGGATGGGCGCGGCGACGTCCCAGATCTCGTACACGGCCTCCAAGGGCGGTGTGCTCGCCATGTCCCGTGAGCTGGGCGTGCAGTTCGCGCGGGAGGGCATCCGCGTGAACGCGCTCTGCCCCGGCCCGGTGAACACGCCGCTCCTTCAGGAGCTGTTCGCCACGGACCCGGAGCGGGCCGCCCGCCGCCTGGTGCACATCCCGGTGGGCCGGTTCGCCGACGCCGAGGAGATCGCCGCCGCCGTCGCCTTCCTGGCCAGCGACGACTCCTCCTTCGTCAACGCCACCGACTTCCTGGTGGACGGCGGGATCTCCGGCGCCTACGTCACCCCGCTGTAGACGTTCCAGGACTCAGAGGAACGTGTGCCCCTCGCCCCGGTAGGTGGGCACGGTCGCCGTGACCGTGTCCCCCTCCACCAGGTGCAGCACGTCGAACCGCTCGCACAGCTCACCGGCCTTCGCGTGCCGGAACCACACCTTGTCGCCGATCAGCAGATCGTCGGCGGGGGAGCCGAGGAGCGGCGTCTGCACCTCGCCGGGGCCCTCCTGGGGGTCGTATCGCAGCCCCTCGGGGAGGTACGGCACGGGCAGCCGGTCGGGCCCGGCGGCGCCGGAGGCGGGATAGCCGCCGCCGAGGACGGTCACGATCCCGACGCCCGGCCTGCGCACGACGGGCTGCGCGAACAGGGCGGCCGGACGCCCGCTGAAGGACGTGTAGTTGTCGAAGAGCCGCGGCACGTACAGCCCCGACCCGGCTGCGATCTCCGTGACGGCGCCCTCGGCGGCGGTGTGCTGCACACTGCCGGTGCCGCCGCCGTTGACGTACTCCAGATCCGGTACGACGGCCCGCACCGCGCGCACCACGGCGGCGCGCCGCTCGGCCAGTTCACGGCGGGCGGCGGCCTGCATCAGCCGGATGGCCCGGGACCGGAAGGGCCGCCCGGCGACCGCGTCGCCGACGCCGGCGATGTGACCCTCGTAGGCCATGATCCCCACCAGCTTGAAACCGGGCCGCCGGGCCACCGCCCGCGCCGCCTCGGCGACCTGGGCGGGGGAGTGGAGCGGGGACCGCAGGGCGCCGACCCGCACGCGGCCCCCGAGCAGCTTGAGCGAGGTGTCCAACTCCAGGCAGACCCGGACGACTTCGCTGCCGCCGGCGCGCGCGGAGTCGATGAGGTCGAGCTGGGCGACGTCGTCGACCATGACGGTGACGGCGGCGGCGAGCTTGGGGTCGGCGGCGAGCTCCGCGAAAGCGGTGCGGTCGGCCGACGGGTACGCGAGGAGGATGTCCTCGAATCCCGACCGGGCCAGCCACAGCGACTCGGCGAGGGTGAACGACATGATGCCGGCGAAGCCGTCCTTTGCCAGGACGCGCTCCAGCAGCGTCCGGCAGCGCACGGACTTGCTGGCCACCCGGATCGGCTTCCCGCCGGCCCGGCGGACGAGATCCTCCGCGTTGGCGTCGAAGGCCTCCAGGTCGACGATCGCGAGAGGGGCGTCGAGATGCTCGGTGGCCCGGTCGTATCGGGCCCGGTCGGCGGCGCGCGCAGTCATGAACGAAGCCTGCCAGACTGGATTACCGCAGGGTAGGGGGACGTTCCGGGCAGATGCCCCGGGGGGCGTGGACTGGTTCCCGTTTGCCCAGCGACAAGCCGTAGAGTGACGCGCACGCACGGCGGAACGGCTCCGGCCGGGCACCCCGCTTCGGGATGCCGGTCCGTCCGTGCGGGTATGCGAGCCCTGGAGGGACCACCGTGTCCGCGCCGGGCCGCCGGGCAAGCGCACGTCGGCCCGCGTACGAGAACGACGGCCCGGGCACGAGGAAACGGGGGGTGCATGAGCACGGAAGCACGCCGCGCCTCGGTCCCCCCGCGCCCGGACATACCGCCCCACCCCGCCGTCCCCCCGCGCCCGACGGCCCCGCCCCGCCCCGCCCATCCGCCCACGACAGGCCAGGACGACCAAGCGGACCGGGAGCCCGCGCGCCGGGCAGGCACCGCCCCGGCCGAGCAGCAGGACGTCGCCGCAGTCGCGCCTCCGGCGAAAGCACCGGTCGCCGGGGCCGCGGACCCCGTCGGGGACACCTCGCCCTTCTCCTCGGACATGCCCCCCGTTCCCCGCACCGCCCCCCGCTTCACCGACCTGCGGGCCCAGCACACGGACGCCATGATCCCGCCCCCGCCGCCCGCGTCGGCCCGCTTCCCCGACACCCCGCCGCAGCCGGCCCGAAGCGACGACACGGGGACGCCCGCGCGAGCAGAAGAGCGCCCGCCCGCGCCCAACGTCACCCGCCCCGCCCCACCCCACGACTTCCGCCGCCCCCCGCGCCCCACCAGACCGGTGCCCCGCGCCACCGCCGCGGACACCCCGGGCAGCCCGGCGGGCTCCGGCTTCTTCGACGCCCCGCCCTCCCGAGCCACCGCCCCGAACGGCCCTTTCACAAACACCCCTTGGACTCCCCCACGCCCCGAGGACCCCACCGGCGACACCCCCCGCGCCGACTCGCCCACACCCGCCCGCGACGCCTCGCGCCCCCCGAGCCCGGACGCCTCGCGCCCCGCGGGCTCGGACGCCTCGCGCCCCGCGGGCTTGGGCGACAGCGCGTCCTACCCGGCCTCGCCCACGCCCGCCCCCATCAACCGCAACGCCTCACGCCCCGCCGGTCCGGACGCCTCGCGTCCCGCCGGTCCGGAAGCCTCACGCCCCGCGGGCTTGGGCGACGGCGCGTTCCGCGCGGGCTCGTCCACGCCCGCCCGCGCCAACCGCGACGCCTCGCGCTCCCCGGGCCGGGACACCCCGCGTCCCGCGGGCTCGGGCGACGGCGTGTCCCGCGCGGGCTCGTCCACTCCCGCCCCCACCGACCGCGACGGCTCACGCCCCGCGGGCTTGGGCGACAGCGCGTTCCGCGCGGGCTCGTCCACGCCCGCCCGCGCCAACCGCGACGCCTCGCGCCCCCCGGGCCGGGACACCCCGCGCCCCGCGGGCTCGGGCGACGGCGTGTCCCGCCCGGGCTCGTCCACTCCCGCCCCCACCGACCGCGACGGCTCACGCCCCGCCGGTCCGGACGCCTCGCGCCCCGCGGGCTTGACTGACAGCGCGTTCCGCGCTGGCTCGGGTGCGCCCCGGCCCGTCGGCCGCGAGGGCTCGCGCCCCGACCAAGATGGCTCGCGCTCCGCGGGCTTGGGCGACGGCGCGTTCCGCGCGGGCTCGTCTGCGCCCGGCGTGGGCGGCCGCGACGCCTCGCGCCCCGCCGGTCCGGACGCCTCGCGCCCCGCCGATCTGGGCGGCTCGCGTTCTGTCGGGGGTGGCGGGGGCGGTTCCGTGGGCTTGGGGCGGGACGGTGGTGGGGCTTCGCGTGGTGCCGGTTCCGAGGGGTGGGAGCGCTCACGCCCCGCCGAGTCGGACGGCATCCGCTCCGGCGGCGCCGAGGCGAGCGCCCCTGCCTCCGCTTCCGACCGTGGCTGGTCGCCTCTGCCGCGCAGTTGGGTGCCCACGCCCGGGCGGACTCGGCAGGAGACGGAGGCGGCGGGCGACCGTGGTGACTTCCAGGGGGCGCCGAGGGTGGACGACCCGCCGGCCTGGAGTCCTGGTGCTTCCGTGCGGCAGCCCGACTTCCTCATGCCGACCGTGCCGACCGTGCCGACCACGCCGACGGAGTCACCCGCTCCGCAGGCTCCGCGGCGGCCCGACGTCGCCCCGGACGTGCCGAGCGGCCCCGATCCGGCCCTCTCCTGGAGCGCCCCCATGACCCCGGGCGCCACCCTCGGCCCCACGCGACCCGTGGTGACGTTCGCGCGGCCCGAAGGGTACGGCGACACACCCCGGATCTTCGGCCGACGAGGACGCACCGCCGCGGCCGCCGCCTGTGTCGTCCTCGGACTGGGACTCATCGGCGGTGCCGTCACCGGCAGTTGGCTCGTCGGGGACTCGGGCGACGGCGCCGAGCGCACCTCCTACGTCACCGCCGGCGGCCTGTGGCACAACGTGCCCGTCGACCAGCTGTTCCCGCCCACGGTCGACGGACAGGGGGCCGGCCCGGGCGGCGCCGACCGCACCTGGACGCGCATCGCCGTCGCCCCGGACAGCACCTGCGCCGACGCCTTCGACCCGCTGCTGCAGCAGGTCCTCGCCCCCGTCGGCTGCGCCCGCCTCCTGCGCGCCACCTACACCGACGCCACCCAGAGCTATGTGACCACCGTCGGTCTGCTGTTCACCAAGGCCGACGCCGCCGCCATGCGCTCGCTCGGCAGCCGCTTCGCGAAGGAAGGCCTGACACGGCGGACGGACCTGATGCCCCGCCCGTACGCCGCGAAGGGCACCGTCGCCGCCGCGTTCGGCGACAAACAGCGCGCCGCGTGGACGGTCTCCGTCCTGGCCGACGCACCCGTCGTCGTCTACGCCGTCTCCGGCTGGGCCGACGGCCGTACCGTCGACACCCCGCAGCCCGCCCCGGAGGCCACCGCGACCGGCGCCACCACGGCCCCCGCCCAGGCCGGCCTCGGCAACGAGGCCCAAGGCCTCGCCGACCGCATCGAGCGCGGCCTGCGCAAGACCGCCGTCACGCCCTCGGAGCAGCCCTCATGAACCGTCGCACGACCACCCGCAGGGCCGGGATCCTGTGCTGTCTCCTCGCCGCCACGGTTGCCCTCGTGCCGCCCGCCACCGCCTACGCCGACAGCATCCGCGGCCAGCAGTGGGCCCTGGACGCCCTGCACACGCAGCAGGTCTGGCAGACCACCAAGGGCAAGGGCATCACCGTCGCCGTCCTGGACACCGGCGTCGAGGCCGACCACCCCGACCTCGCCGGGAACGTCCTCGCCGGCAAGGACATGGTCGGTTTCGGGGCGGTCGAGGGCCAGAGCGCCTGGGCCGTCCACGGCACCGCGATGGCCGGCATCATCGCCGGTCACGGACACGGCGCCGGAAACGCCGACGGCGTCCTCGGGATCGCCCCGGAGGCGAAGATCCTTCCCGTCCGCGTGATCCTGGAGGACGACGACCCGCAGCGCACCAAGGCCCGCAACACCCGCGGCAACGCCCTCGCCGACGGCATCCGCTGGGCCGCCGACCAGGGCGCCGACGTCATCAACCTCTCCCTCGGCGACGACTCCGCCTCCGCCCACCCCGAGCCCGCCGAGGACGAGGCCGTCCAGTACGCGCTGAAGAAGGGCTCGGTCGTCGTCGCCTCGGCCGGCAACGGCGGCGACAAGGGCGACCACATCTCCTACCCGGCCGCCTACCCGGGCGTCATCGCCGCGACCGCCGTCGACCGCTACGGCGTCCGCGCCTCGTTCTCCACCCGCCGCTGGTACGCCACCGTCAGCGCGCCCGGCGTCGACGTCGTCATCGCCGAGCCGGACCACAGGTACTACCAGGGCTGGGGGACGTCCGCCGCCTCCGCGTTCGTCTCGGGCGCCGTGGCGCTCGTCAAGGCCGCCCACCCCGGCCTGACGCCCGCGCAGATCAAGAAGCTCCTGGAGGACACCGCCCGCAACGCCCCCTCCGGCGGCCGCGACGACTCACGCGGCTACGGCTTCGTCGACCCGGCCGCCGCGATCAAGGCCGCCGCCGCCCTGAAGCCGGAGGGCCTGCAGTCCGAGGCCTCCGGCAACCGGTACTTCGGCCCCGGCCCGGACAAGGAGAAGACGGACGACGACACGTCGAGCTGGGCGGGACTGCTCGCGGGCGGCGCCGGGGGAGTGCTGCTGGTGGCGGCGGTCGTCCTGTGGCGCGGCCGCCGCGAACGCGACCCGCACGAGGCCCACGACGCTCACGAGGCGTACGGGGCCTTCTAGCGCCGGCGCGCCGCTATCCGGTCGCGGACGCCGAGCCGTCGCCGTCCGTGAACGCCGACACCGCCGCCTCGGCCGCCGCCTCGACCAGCGAGATCCCCGCCGCCTGTGTCGCGTTGCCGTTCGACAGCACGGCCAGCAGGCAGTCGTGGCCGTCGACGGTGACCCGTCCGATGCTGTTGATGTCCCACAGCCCGGTCGTGCTGCGTGGCAGCCAGCCGTTCTTCAGCGCCCACGAGGCTCCGTCGGCCGCCGCCGAGACACCCCAGCGCTGGCCGACGGCTATCTGCCCCATCAGCCCCTTCAGGTACGTCCGCGAGGCCTCGCTCAGCAACGAGTCGTCCCCGAACACCTGCTGGAGCAGGGCGAGTTGGTCGGCGGCCGTGGTCTGGGTCAGCCCCCACAGCATGTCGTCGCCGCCCTCGGTGTCCGTCAGCCCGAACCGCTCGTTGGCGGCATCCAGACCCGCCGCCTTCCCGATGGTCCGCCACAGCGCCGACGCCGCGTCGTTGTCGCTGTTCTCGATCATCGCGGTGGCGTACGACTTCTCGGCCGCCGTGAGACCGCGGTCCGCGTCCTGGGCCTGGAGCAGCAGCGTCGCCAGGATGTCTGCCTTGACGATGCTCGCCGTGTCGAAGACGCCCTCGCCGTACGTGGCGCCGTTACCGGAGTCCATGTCCAGCACGGCCACCGACACGGCCGCCGCACCCGGCACGGACACCGACTTCATCGCCGACGCCAGCCGCGCGTCGTAGTCCGTCTCGGGCGCTGCCACGGACTCCACGGACACCTCCCCGTCCTGTGACCCGGACGCCGAGGCCGAGGCCGACGGCGCAGGAGAGGACGACGATACGGGCCGCGGGTCCGAGCCCGCCTGTGACTTCACATAAACGGTGCCGCCCGCCGTCGCCCCCAGGACGGCGACCGTGGCGAGTGCGAGGTGGAGGAGCGGACGGCGCCGGGAGGGGCGAGCGCGGCGACTGCGACGTGCTCTGGAAGACTCCATGCCCGAGATGCTCGGGGCGGCGACTGTGCACGGCGTTAGACGGCCGTTAAAGGTGTGTCAGCAGAGCCTGAGAATCCCGTGAAAGCCGTCACCAGCGCGTTTCAGGCCCCGCACAAGCCCAGCAGCATCCCCCCGATAAGGTCGACGACCGTGGCGAACAAGAACATTCCCGACTCCGGCTTCTCCGACGACGACGGCTCGGCCGACCCCCGGCTGAGCGCGGCGCTCGCCGCGTGGGCCGAGGACCGCACCGCCGTGGGCCCGGTCCTGGCAGCCCTCAAGGGCGCCCGGCTCCTCGTCCCCGTGGTGGCGGTGCTGGGCGAGGTGGAGGAGGGCGAGAACGGGCTGCGTCGCGAGAAGACCAGCGACATGGCCGTCCCCACCCTGAAGGCCGGCGGCCGCACCGCGCTGCCCGCCTTCACGTCCACCGGCTCCCTCGCCCGCTGGGACCCCGAGGCCCGCCCGGTCGCCGTCCCCCTGCACCAGGCGCTGCAGGCCGCCGCGCACGAGAAGGCGGACACGGTCGTCCTCGACCTGGCCGGACCGGTCGCCTTCGAACTGACGGGGCCGACGCTGCTGGCGCTCGCCGAGGGCCGTACGACGACCGACCCGCTCGCCGACCCGGCGGTGGTCGCGGCGGTACGGGCCGCCGTGGCCGCCGAGCCGGAGGTCCTCCGCGCCCACCTCGGGCCCGGGCAGGCCGACGGCACCCTCGCTCTCGTCCTCGACCCGGCCGCCGCCCCCGCCGAGGCCGCCCGTGCGGTGGCCCGGCGTCTCGCCGCCGACGAAACACTGAGGGCCCGCCTGGTGCGCGGTCTCGACCTGGCACTGCTGCCGGCCGGGACGACGCCTCCGGGCGAGCCCCTGTACGTGAAGAGCTGAATCGCGCGAAAGCCGGGGAGCGCGAGAGCCGGGGAGCGCGAAAGCCGGGGAGCGCGAGAGCCGGGTCAGCCGTAGATCGGGCCCGTGTACTTCTCGCCCGGCCCCTGGCCCGGCTCGTCCGGGACGAGCGACGCCTCGCGGAACGCGAGCTGGAGCGACTTCAGGCCGTCGCGCAGCGGCGCGGCATGGAAGGAGCTGATCTCGGTCGCGCTCGCGTCCAGCAACCCGGCGAGGGCGGTCACCAGCTTGCGGGCCTCGTCCAGATCCTTGTACTTGTCGCCCTCCTCGGTCAGGCCGAGCTTCACCGCGGCGGCGCTCATCAGGTTCACGGCGACCGTCACGATCACCTCGACGGCGGGGACCTCGGCGATGTCGCGGGTCATCTCGTCGAAGTCGGGGGAACCGGCGGCGCCGGGGGTCTCGGCGGAGCCGGCGGGGGAGGTCTCACTCATGCAGGACACGATAGGCGCAGGGCAGGACGGGTCCCGTACCGAGGCTCGATTCGCCGTTCCTGGCGCGGGCTGCTAATCTCGTGTAACGACCGGTCGGACACGCGTGCGTCCCAGCAGGCGGGCCCGGCCCACAAGTGGAGACTCCGAGCTCCCACCCGACTGTCCTCCGGGACGGCGGGTCACCCCGGTCAGGCGGCCACCATCGTTCCGTACGGACGATGGAGTCGCCCGGTAGTGCGCCCCGCGATCCTCGCGGCGGTGCTCCGGTAGTGCTTGGAGCCCCGCGTGTGATCGTTCGGGGCATTTTTTGTGCTTCGGCGTGGTTATAGGTCTAACGAACACAGACGTTACGCGGCCGTCCGCCAGACCGCCGCGTGGTGCTACCGAGGAGGATCCATCAGCGCCGAGCCCCGCATCAACGACCGGATTCGCGTTCCCGAGGTGCGACTTGTCGGTCCCAGTGGCGAGCAGGTGGGCATCGTCCCCCTGGCCAAGGCACTGGAGCTTGCGCAGGAGTACGACCTGGACCTGGTCGAGGTCGCGGCGAACGCCCGCCCGCCGGTCTGCAAGCTCATGGACTACGGGAAGTTCAAGTACGAGTCGGCCATGAAGGCCCGTGAGGCGCGCAAGAACCAGGCGCACACGGTCATCAAGGAGATGAAGCTCCGGCCGAAGATCGACCCGCACGACTATGACACCAAGAAGGGTCACGTCGTCCGGTTCCTCAAGCAGGGCGACAAGGTCAAGATCACGATCATGTTCCGCGGTCGTGAGCAGTCCCGCCCCGAGCTGGGCTACCGACTGCTGCAGCGTCTCGCGGAGGACGTCCAGGACCTCGGGTTCATCGAGTCGAACCCGAAGCAGGACGGCCGAAACATGATCATGGTCCTCGGTCCGCACAAGAAGAAGACCGAGGCCATGGCCGAGGCCCGTCAGGCGCAGGAGGCCCGCAAGGCCGAGGCGAAGGCCAACCCGGGCCGTTCGCAGAACGCCGCGGACACCGACGCCGTGAACGCCGAGGCCGACGCCGAGGCCCCTGCCGAGGCTTCCGCCGACGCGTGATCCGAGGGACGTCAGTCCCACGGACCCAACCGATACAAGCGACGTTCCACCGTGCCCGGTTTCACGACCGGGCACCGGAACGCCACCGACGAGGAGAGAACGGCGCTATGCCGAAGAACAAGTCGCACAGCGGTGCCAGCAAGCGCTTCAAGGTCACCGGCTCCGGCAAGGTGCTCCGTGAGCGCGCCGGCAAGCGCCACCTGCTCGAGCACAAGTCGTCCCGCGTGACGCGTCGCCTCACCGGCAACGCCGAGATGGCCCCGGGCGACGCCGCGAAGATCAAGAAGCTTCTCGGCAAGTGACGCAGCGGCGCCTGATCCCTTGATCACCGCGCGCCGTACGTCTGGACCGGGACCCCATCGATTCCGGGCCGTGTGACCACGAACCACGGCCCCGCTACAAGGAGTTAAACAAGTGGCACGCGTCAAGCGGGCAGTCAACGCCCACAAGAAGCGCCGGGCGATCCTCGAGGCGGCCTCCGGCTACCGCGGTCAGCGTTCGCGCCTGTACCGCAAGGCCAAGGAGCAGGTCACCCACTCGCTGGTCTACAACTACAACGACCGCAAGAAGCGCAAGGGCGACTTCCGTCAGCTGTGGATCCAGCGCATCAACGCTGCGGCCCGTCAGAACGGCATGACGTACAACCGCCTCATCCAGGGTCTGAAGGCCGCGAACATCGAGGTCGACCGCAAGATCCTGGCCGAGCTGGCCGTGAACGACGCCACCGCGTTCGCCGCGCTGGTCGAGGTCGCGCAGAAGGCCCTGCCGGCGGACGTGAACGCGCCCAAGGCCGCGTGACGCTGCGCTGGCTCTAGGCCGACGTGAAAGGACCCGCAGGTTTCGCCTGCGGGTCCTTTGCTGCGGACGCCATGGCCGCCGGTCGGCCGCGGGCCCGCTGTGGCCGGTCGCGCAGTTCCCCGCGCCCCTGGGAAGTCCACTCAGGTCGGCCCCCGGTCGACCCCGTCGCCGAAGGTGAGCCAGTACATGTCCTCCGCCAGCCCCGAGCTGATCTCCCCCCGCTCTCCCCGGGTGTCCGCCGCGCGGCGGCTCGCCCGGCGGAACTTCCGGGGGAAGGAGCGGCTGTTTCTCGCGGAGGGGCCGCAGGCCGTGCGGGAGGCGGCCGCGCACCGGGCCGACGGCGACGCGACGCTCGTGGAGCTGTTCGCCACGGTCGAGGCCGCGGAGCGGTACGCGGACATCATCGGGGAGGCGCGAGGCGCCGGCGCCCGGGTGCACCTCGCCGACGAGCAGATCATCGAGGACATCTCCACCACCGTCACCCCGCAGGGGCTCGTCGGGATCTGCCGGTTCCTGGACACGCCCTTCGAGGAGATCCTCACCGCCCGGCCGAAGCTGGTCGCCGTGCTGGCCCATGTGCGCGACCCCGGGAACGCCGGCACCGTCCTGCGCTGCGCCGACGCCGCCGGGGCGGACGCCGTGGTCCTCACCGACGCCTCCGTCGATCTCTACAACCCCAAGGCCGTCCGCGCCTCCGTCGGGTCGCTGTTCCATCTGCCCGTCGCCGTCGGGGTGCCCGTGGAGCGGGCCGTGGCCGGGCTGAAGGAGGCCGGGGTGCGGATCCTCGCCGCCGACGGCGCCGGGGACGACGACCTCGACGACGAGCTCGACAAGGGCACCATGGGCGGGCCCACCGCCTGGGTGTTCGGCAACGAGGCCTGGGGACTCCCCGAGGAGACCCGCGACCTCGCGGACGCCGTCGTACGGGTTCCGATCCACGGGAAGGCCGAAAGCCTGAACCTCGCGACCGCCGCCGCCGTATGTCTCTATGCATCGGCCCGTGCACAGCGCGCCTCCGGAGGGTGCCGCTCCGTCACCGAGAGCTAGTAGGGTGACCAGCTCGGGGGCCCCTCAGTCGGCTGAGAGGTGGGGTACGGGGAATGAGCGTCGGCATGAGCAGTACACGGGATGCACAGGCCGTGCCGCCCACGCCACGGCCGGCCGGTGACCTCGCCGGACTCGGCATCGACCCCGACGACCTGCCCGACGGACTCGTCGTCGCCGACGAGCACGGGCACGTGATCTGCTTCAACGCCGCCGCCCAGCGCATCACCGCGATCCCCGCCGCGGACGCCCTCGGACAGCGCCTCGACAAGGCCCTGCCATTAGAGGACCTCGAAGGCCGCCGCTGGTGGCAGCTGACCGACCCCTACGGCGGCCTCGCCATCCGCGTCGGCCAGCCCGAGCGCAACCTGCTGCTGCCGGGCGGCCGCGAGGTGCTCGTCACCGTCCGGTACGTCCGGACCGAACCCACCGGCCCCGTGCGCCGGGTCGTCGTCTCGATCCGCGACACCGAGGCCCGCCGCCGCACCGAGCGCAGCCACGCCGAGCTGATCGCCACCGTCGCCCACGAGCTGCGCTCGCCCCTCACCTCCGTCAAGGGCTTCACCGCCACCCTGCTCGCCAAGTGGTCGCGGTTCACCGACGACCAGAAGCGGCTGATGCTGGAGACCGTCGACGCCGACGCCGACCGGGTCACCCGGCTCATCGCCGAACTGCTCGACATCTCGCGCATCGACTCCGGACGGCTGGAGGTGCGCCGCCAGCCCGTCGACATAGGCGCGGCCGTAGGACGGCACATCCAGGCCTACGTCGCCGCAGGGCAGCCCGCCGACCGGTTCCTGCTGCGTCTCGTGCAGCCGCTGCCCGACCTGTGGGCCGACCCCGACAAGGTCGACCAGGTCCTCAGCAACCTCATCGAAAATGCGGTGCGCCACGGCGAGGGAACCGTCACGATCGACATCACGCCCACCGCGTCCCCCCGGGAAGGGGAGGACACCGGTACGTCGGTCACCGTGAGCGACGAGGGCGCAGGCATCCCGGAGGAGTCCATGAACCGCGTCTTCACCCGCTTCTGGCGGGGCAGCAAGCGCGGCGGCACGGGCCTCGGGCTGTACATCGTCAAGGGCATCGTCGAAGCCCACGGCGGCACCATCACGGTCGGCCGCGCCCCCGGCGGCGGCGCCGAGTTCCGATTTACGTTGCCCGTGGGCGCCCCCGCGTATCTCACCTGAGAACCGGCCCAGCCGCCCGCGGGCGCATGCGTGTACCTCCACCCCGTTAGACTCGGCCTTTGGCACCTTTGTGTCCCATGGACGGCCCTCTGACCTCTGCGTGAGTCGGTGACGGGGACCTTCAGCCACCCAATCGGAAGCACGGGAAGAGATGTCGGCACCGAATAAGTCGTACGACCCTGTAGAGGTCGAGGCCTTGAAACCGGAAGAGATCGAGCGCATGCGGGACGAGGCGCTCGCCGCCTTCGCCGCCGCGGACTCCCTCGAAGCGCTCCAGGAGGCGAAGGTCGCCCACACCGGCGGCTCCTCCCCGCTGGCCCTCGCCAATCGCGAGATCGGCGCCCTGCCCCCGCACGCCAAGGCCGCCGCCGGCAAGCTCGTCGGCCAGGCCCGCGGCGCCGTGAACAAGGGTCTCGCCGCGCGCCAGGAGGAGCTGGAGGCGGAGCGGGACCAGCGCGTGCTGGTCGAGGAGGCGGTGGACGTCACGCTGCCCCACGACCGGGTGCCCGCCGGCGCCCGGCACCCGCTCACCACGCTGTCGGAGCGCATCGAGGACGTCTTCGTGGCCATGGGCTACGAGGTCGCCGAGGGCCCGCAGGTCGAGGCCGAGTGGTTCAACTTCGACGCCCTGAACATCGGCCCGGACCACCCGGCCCGCGGCGAGGCCGACACCTTCTTCGTACAGGGCCCTGAGGGCGGCACCGAGTCCGGTGTCGTGCTGCGCACCCACACCTCGCCGGTGCAGATCCGCTCGCTGATGGAGCGCGAGCTGCCGGTGTACGTGATCTGCCCCGGCCGCGTCTACCGCACGGACGAGCTGGACGCCACGCACACCCCGGTCTTCCACCAGGTCGAGCTGCTCGCCGTCGACGAGGGCCTGACGATGGCCGACCTCAAGGGCACCCTGGACCACATGGTCCAGTCGCTGTTCGGCGAGGGCATGAAGACGCGGCTGCGGCCGAACTTCTTCCCCTTCACCGAGCCGTCCGCCGAGATGGACATGGTGTGCTACGTCTGCCGCGGCGAGTCCGTCGGCAACCCCGACCGCCCCTGCCGCACCTGCTCCAGCGAGGGCTGGATCGAGCTGGGCGGCTGCGGCATGGTCAACCCCAAGGTGCTGGCCGCCTGCGGCGTCGACCCGGAGAAGTACAGCGGGTTCGCCTTCGGGTTCGGCATCGAGCGGATGCTGATGTTCCGCCACAACGTCGAAGACATGCGAGACATGGTCGAGGGTGACATCCGGTTCACTCGGCCGTTCGGGATGGAGATCTGATGCGGGTCCCGCTTTCCTGGCTGCGGGAGTACGTCGACCTGCCGGCCACCGAGACCGGCCGTGACGTGCAGGCCAAGCTCGTTTCCGCCGGCCTTGAGGTCGAGACCGTCGAGCAGCTCGGCGCCGACCTCAAGGGCCCGCTCGTCGTGGGTCAGGTGCTGACCATCGAGGAGCTGGAGGGCTTCAAGAAGCCCATCCGCTTCTGCACGGTGAACGTGGGCACGGCCAACGGCACCGGTGAGCCGCAGGAGATCGTCTGCGGCGCCCGCAACTTCGCCGTCGGCGACAAGGTCGTCGTCGTCCTCCCGGGCGCCGTCCTCCCCGGCAACTTCGCCATCGCCGCGCGCAAGACGTACGGCAAGACGTCCCACGGCATGATCTGCTCCGGCGACGAGCTGGGCATGGGCGACGACGGCAGCCACGGCATCGTCGTGCTGCCGCCGGAGACCGAGGTCGGCAAGGACGCCATCGAGCTCCTGGAGCTGGTCGACGAGGTCCTGGACATCGCCGTCACCGCCAACCGCGGCGACTGCCTGTCCATCCGCGGCGTCGCCCGCGAGACCGCCATCGCCTACGGGCTGCCGCTGCGCGACCCCGCCCTGCTCGACGTACCGGCGCCGAACGCCTTCGGCTACCCGGTGCAGGTCTCCGAGCCGATGGGCTGCGACCGCTTCACCGCCCGCACCGTCACCGGTCTGAGCCCCGAGGCGCGCTCCCCGATCTGGCTGCAGCGCCGGCTCCAGAAGGTCGGCATGCGCCCCATCTCGCTCGCCGTCGACATCACCAACTACGTGATGATGGAGCTCGGCCAGCCGCTGCACGCCTACGACCGTTCGCTGGTCCAGGGCGCCATCGGCGTCCGCCGGGCCGGTGAGGGCGAGCAGATCGTCACCCTCGACGGAGTGACCCGCAAACTGCACGCCGAGGACCTCGTCATCACCGACGACCGCGGTCCCATCGGCCTCGCCGGGGTCATGGGCGGCGCCGACACCGAGATCGCCGACCTCCCCCAGTCTCGACTTCGCTCGACCGGGGGGACCCCCACCGCCGCCGAGAACGGCGGGAACACCACGACCGACGTCGTCATCGAGGCCGCCCACTTCGACGCGGTGTCGATCGCGCGCACGGCCCGTCGCCACAAGCTGTCCTCCGAGGCGTCGCGCCGCTTCGAGCGCGGCGTCGACCCGGCTGCCGCCGCGGCCGCCGCCCAGCGCACGGTCGACCTGCTGGTGCTGCTCGCCGGCGGTACGGCCGACGCGGGCGTCACGGAGATCATCGCCCCGTCCGCGCCGCACACGATCAGCGTCCCGGCGGACCACCCGGACAAGGTCGCGGGCGTCGTCTACGGCCGGGAGACCGTCGTCCGTCGCCTCCAGGAGATCGGCTGCGACGTCTACGGGCAGGACGAGCTCATCGTCACCGCCCCGTCCTGGCGACCCGACCTCGTCGAGGCCAACGACCTCGCCGAGGAGGTCATCCGGCTGGAGGGCTACGAGAACCTGCCCTCCACGCTGCCCAAGCTCCCCTCGGGCCGCGGCCTCACCCACCGCCAGCGCCTGCACCGCCGCGTCGGCCGTGCCCTCGCCGGGGCCGGCTACGTCGAGGCGCCGAACTACCCGTTCATCAGCGAGCAGGTCTTCGACCAGCTCGGTCTGGACGCCGACGACCCGGCCCGCCGCGTCGTCAAGCTCACCAACCCGCTGAGCGACGAGGAGCCCGCGCTGCGCACGTCGCTGCTGCCGGGCCTGCTCGGCGCCCTGCGGCGCAACGACGGGCGGGGCAGCCACGACCTGGCGCTGTTCGAGACCGGCCTGGTCTTCCTCCCGCGCGAGGAGGCCGGCGTCGCCGGTCACCTCCCGGTCGACCGCCGGCCCACCGACGAGGAGCTGGCCTCGCTCGACGCCGTGCTGCCCGAGCAGCCGCGCCATGTCGCCGCCGTCCTCGCGGGCGCCCGCGAGCAGGCCGGCTGGTGGGGCAAGGGCCGTCCGTCGGACTGGGCCGACGCGATCGAGTCGGCGCGGGCCGTCGCCCGTGAGGCCGGGGCCGAGCTGATCGTCCGCAGCGGTCAGTACGGGCCGTGGCACCCCGGTCGCTGCGCCGAGCTCGTCGTGATCGTCGAGGGCGCGGAGCGGGTCGTCGGCCATGCCGGTGAGCTGCACCCGCGGGTGCTGAAGGCGCTGGGGCTGCCCGCGCGGACCTGCGCGATGGAGCTGAACCTCGACGTCCTGGAGCAGGTCGGCGACGACACGCCGCAGGCGCCCAGCATCTCCACGTTCCCGGTGGCCACGCAGGACGTCGCCCTCGTCGTGGACACGTTCGTGCCGCACGCCGAGGTCGAGGCCGCGCTGCGCGAGGGCGCGGGCGAACTGCTGGAGGGGATCCGGCTGTTCGACGTCTACGAGAACGCGGATCAGCTCGGTGAAGGGCGGAAGTCGCTGGCGTACGCGCTGCGCTTCCGTGCGGGCGATCGGACTCTGACCGTCGACGAGGCGTCGGCCGCCCGGGATGCCGCCGTTGCTCTTGCGGGCGATCGGACCGGGGCAGTGCTGCGGGGCTGACACAACCCCTGAGCGGCAATCGGACCGGCCTTTCGGGGCCGGTCCGATTCTGCTTCTACGGGCGCGGAGAACTGCGCGACCAGTCGACACCGCACCGGTAGCCTCCGGCCGAACCCGCGGAGCCAATCGCCGGGCCGCCGCTTTTCGAGGGGGAGCCGACGGCCCGGCGAACCTCTTGCGAGGCATTCCAGTCAACCGGCCGGAAACGCTCTGCGACAGCGCGCACACCCTGCGGATGCGCGCACTCCGTTCACACCCCGTGTGAGGACGGACCCACTACGCTGACGGCACCGAGGTACCGGGGGGCCACCCATGCAGCCCAACACTCTGCTCGACGCGATCCTGGACGAGGCGGGCATCTCGCACGCGGGGCTCGCCGCCCACGTCAACCAGGCCGGCCGGGCCCGCGGACTCGCGCTGCGGTACGAGCACACGGCGGTGGCGCGGTGGCTGAAGGGCCAGCGGCCGCGGGGCCAGGTGCCCGACCTGATCTGCGAGGTGCTCGCCACCCGCCTGCACCGGCCGGTCACCCTCGACGACATCGGTCTCGGCGTGCCGGGGGAGCCGTCCAGCCCGCACGGCACCTCGCTGTCCGGCTTCGTCGAGCGGGCCACCGCCCTGTGGCGCTCCGACGAGCAGCAGCGCCCGCACATCCTGGGCGCGCCCGCCGTCACCGGCACGCCGGCCGTGATGCCGGTGTGGGAGTGGGAGAACCCGCCGGAGGACGTGGACGTCTCCCGCGGCGGCCGGCATCGCGTCACCTCCGCCGACATCGAGATGCTGCGCGCCGCCCGCGCCCACTACGAGCAGATGTACCGCAAGGCCGGCGGCATCGCGACCCGCAGCCGGATCGTCGGCTTCCTGAACGCGGAGGCCGCACCGTTACTGCGGGGCAGCTACGCCGACGAGACGGGCCGTCAACTGCACCGGGCCACTGGCGGGTTGGTCGCCGTCGCCGGAATCTGCGCCTACGACTCCGACGCGCACGGCCTCGCCCAGCGCTACTTCCACCAGGCGCTGCGGCTGGCAAAGGCCAGCGGCGACCGGGGACTCGGGGCGTACGTCATCGCGCTCCTCGTCAACCAGTCGCTGTTCATGCGGGAGTACCGGCAGGCCGTCGCCTTCGCGGAGGCCGCGCTGCGGGCGGCGGGCCCGCACATCACGCCCGCGCTCGCCTCCGACCTGTACGCGATGCAGGCCAAGGCGTACGCCCACCTAGGCGACGGCACGAGCGCCCTGTCGTGCATCCGGCGGGCGCAGACGGCCGCCGAACGCATCCGGCCAGGACGCGAGCCCGACGAGACCGGCTATGTCCAGCCGGGCCTGGTCAACGTCCAGGTGGCGGAGGCGCTGCTCAGTCTCGGCGACCTCGCGGCGGCCGCCGAGCATGCCGCGGCGGCCGTCGACAACCCGTCGCACGACCGGGGGCGGGTGCACCGGCTCGCCATGCTCAGCACGATCGAACTGCGGCAGGGCGACACCGACAAGGCGGTGGTCACCGCCGTGCGGATGGCCGAGCAGGCGCGGGGAATGGAGTCCCAGCGCGTGCGCGACAGACTTCGGGCGGTGCGCGAACACCTGGTCCGCAGCGGCTGCGCCGGCACGGCCGAGGCCGCCGAACTCATCGACGGGGCGCTGCGCGTACCGCTGTAGGCGGAGTATGACGGGGTAGCCGGACACAGGTAGCTACGCCGACGCTGCATAGTTCCTGCTGCGATATTGCCACTTACTCGACGGAAGGTGGCAGAACCGTGCAGTGGACGAAACAGAACGAACAAACTGTGTATGAAAACCGCTGGTTCAGCGTCAACCTGGCAGATGTGGAGTTGCCGGACGGCCGGCATCTCGATCATTTCCTCATCCGGCTGAGGCCCGTCGCGGTGGCGACGGTCGTGAACGAGGCCAACGAGGTCCTGCTGTTGTGGCGCCACCGCTTCATCACCGACAGCTGGGGGTGGGAACTCGCGGCGGGCGTGGTCGAGGACGGTGAGGACATCGCCCGCGCGGCCGCCAGGGAACTCGAGGAGGAGACCGGCTGGCGACCGGGGCCGCTGCACCACCTGATGAGCGTGGAGCCGTCCAACGGGCTCACCGACGCCGTCCACCACATCTACTGGTCGGACAGGGGCGAGTACGTGGGACACCCGGTGGACGACTTCGAGTCGGACCGCCGGGAGTGGGTCCCCCTCGAGCTCGTTCCCGACCTGGTCGCCCGAGGGGAGGTCCCGGCCGCCAACATGGCGGCCGCGCTGATGTTGCTGCACCACCTGAGGCCCGCTGTCGCACCCTAGTGGGCCAGGGCCTGCCAGACCGTCACGACCAGTGCGCCGACGGCGGTGAGGGCGGCGATGGCCGGCAGCGGCCAGCGTGCGTGTTCCAGCGTCACTATGCGGGTGCTCAGTTCGTCGATCTCCTTGGCGGATTCCTCGGTGCGGTGCGTCAGCAGAGCCAGCCCGCCCTCGACGCGGGCGTACGCCACATCGAGCCGGCGCCGTAACTCTGCGAGTTCTCCATGGACGACGGGATGCTCGGGATCGGCGGTCACGTGTCCGCTCCTTTCCGTAGTCGTCTCACACCCCTTGCATGGGCATGATGAGTCAACTCGCCTGGTGGGCCGACGGGGAGCGTGTGCGCCGGGCATATGCGGGCCCGGTGCGCACACGGTGGGTGAAGCGAACGGGCCCGGCACTCCGAAGAGCGCCGGGCCCGCGGCGAACACGGTGGGTCATCAGTACGTGTAGAAGCCCGAGCCGGTCTTGCGGCCCAGCCGGCCCGCGTCCACCATGCGCTGAAGCAGCGGGGGAGCGGCGTACAGCGGCTCCTTGTACTCGTCGTACATCGACTGCGCGACCGAGGCGACGGTGTCCAGGCCGATCAGGTCGGACAGCTTCAGCGGGCCCATCGGGTGGGCGCAGCCCAGCTCCATGCCGTTGTCGATGTCCTCGCGGCTGGCGATGCCCGTCTCGAACATCCGGATCGCGGAGAGCAGGTAGGGGATCAGCAGCGCGTTGACGACGAAGCCGGAGCGGTCCTGGGCGCGGATCGCGTGCTTGCCGAGCAGCTTCTCGGCGAACAGCTGCGCCCGGCCGAGCGTGCCCTCGGAGGTGGTCAGCGCCGGGATCAGCTCGACGAGCTTCTGCACCGGGGCCGGGTTGAAGAAGTGGATGCCGACGACCTGGTCGGGCCGCGAGGTGGCGACCGCCAGCTTCACCAGCGGGATGGAGGAGGTGTTGGAGGCGAGGATCGCGTCCGGGCGGGTCACGACCTGGTCGAGGACCTGGAAGATCTCGGTCTTGACCTGCTCGTTCTCGACCACGGCCTCGATGACCAGGTCGCGGTCGGAGAACTCGCCGAGGTCCGTGGTGAAGCTGAGGCGCGCCAGCGTCGCGTCCCGCTCCTCCTCGGAGATCTTGCCGCGTTCGGCGGCCTTGGACAGGGAGTTGAACAGCCGGGTACGGCCGATCTCCAGGGCTTCGCCGGTGGTCTCGGCGACCTTGACGTCGAGTCCGGCGCGGGCACAGACTTCGGCGATGCCCGCCCCCATCTGGCCGCAGCCGACCACGCCGACCCGTGAGATGTCTCCCGCTGGGGTGCCCGTCACATCGTCCCTTTCGCCGTGCTGACTCTGATGGCTGTGACAGGTCCGCCGGATTCCGGTCGGCCTGCTCCGATCGTGCACGTTACTAGCAGGTATCGATGATCGATCGCCGGGGTGGGGGCATGCTGGGCCCCGATACGATCCGTGACCGAGCGGATCCGCGGAGTATGTGGGGATGTGTGCGATGGGGCGACTGACCCGGCGGGCGTTCGCGCTGGCAGCGCTGTCGGCGTTCACTACGACGGGGGCGGCGGCCGCTCCCGTGGGGGAGCGGCGGACGACGGACGAGCGGGGGGCGACGACCGAGATGCGGGGGATGTGGCTGGCGACGGTCACCAACCGCGACTGGCCGTCCCGCACCGGACTGACCGCCGCCGCGCAGCGCAGCGAGCTGATCGCCTGGCTCGACCTGGCGGTGCGCAGACGGCTCAACACCGTCGTCCTGCAGGTGCGGCCGACGGCCGACGCCCTGTGGCCCTCGCCGTACGAGCCGTGGTCGCAGGTCCTCACCGGCGTCCAGGGCAAGGCGCCGGGCTGGGACCCGCTGGGCACGGCCGTCACGGAGGCCCATGCGCGGGGTCTGCAGCTGCACGCCTGGTTCAACCCGTACCGGGTCGCGGTCCACGACGACCCCACGAAGCTCATCGCCTCCCACCCGGCCCGCAGAAATCCGGACTGGGTGGTGCCGTTCGGCGGGAAGCTCTACTACAACCCGGGGCTGCCCGAGGTCCGCGCCTTCGTCGAGGACGCGATCCTCGACGCCGTGAAGAAATACCCCCTGGACGCCGTGCACTTCGACGACTACTTCTACCCCTACCCGGTGGCCGGCCAGAGCTTCGACGACGACGCCGCGTACGACGCCTACGGCGGCGCCTTCACGAGCCGGTCCGCCTGGCGGCGCGACAACATCGACAAGCTGGTGCTGGAGACGGCCGCCCGGATCAAGGCCGTACGGCCCGGCACCCAGTTCGGGATCAGCCCGTTCGGCGTGTGGCGCAACGCCTCCACCGACTCGCGCGGCTCCGACACCCGGGCGCTGCAGTCGTACGACGACATCCACGCCGACACCCGCAAGTGGGTGCGGGAGGGCTGGATCGACTACGTCGTCCCGCAGCTCTACTGGAACATCGGCCAGTCGGCCGCCGACTACGCCACCCTCGTGCCCTGGTGGGCGGAGGTGGCGAAGGGCAGCCGCACACGGCTCTACATCGGCGAGGCCCTGTACCGGGCGGGCGACCCGACCCAGCCAGCCGCCTGGCAGGACCCGGCGGAACTGTCCGACCACCTCGACCTGGCCGCCGCGCACCCGCAGGTGCGCGGGCATGTCTTCTTCGCCGCCAAGGACGTGAAGACGGACCGGATCGGGGCGATGGCGCGGGTGGTCGCCGACCACTACCAGCAGTCGGCGGAGCCCCCGCGCTGATCTGCCGTCGGCCTACCGCCGTCGTTCCTCGGCCGTCCTGTGGCGGATCTCCGTGTCGGGGCCGGGCGAGCACAGGCCCACGTGCCCGTCCTCGAAGCGGACGCGGTACGGGGGGTTGCCTCCCTGGCCCAGTACCTCGACGATCTCGCCGACCTTGTCGTGTTGGCCGACCACCCTGCCGTGCTGGACAAGCTGGTCGCCCTTGGTTGCGCGCATCTGTGGGGCCTCCTCACCGGATGCGGAAGCGGCGGCACGTTCTGCCGAGCCGGTGCCGTGAACCGGAAGGCTCACCGCCCCGCGACGCCCGGCACGGCGCTAGCCGCGCGCCCGCTGCGTGACCGCGATGCAGATGAGCACGGCCGCGGCCGTCAGCGGAGCGGCGGGCGTGAGGTGCTCGCCCAGCAGCAGCACCGACCACACCAGTGTGAGCAGGGGTTGGGACAACTGCAACTGGCTGGCCTTGGGAATGCCGATGGCGGCCATGCCCCGGTACCAGACGACCAGGCCGAGGAACTGCGAGCCGGCCGCGACCCACAGCAGCCCGGCCACGCTGTGCGCGGTCAGCCGGACGGGCTCGTGGGCCAGGGCGAGCGCGGCGGCGGGCACGCTCAGCGGCAGGCAGCACACCAGGGCCCAGCCGATGACCTGCCAGCCCGGCATGACCCGGGCCAGCCGACCGCCCTCGGTGTAGCCGGCCGCGCACACCAGCAGCGCCCCGAACAGATACAGGTCGGCGGTGGTCAGCGCGCCGCCGCTCTGCTGCACGGTGAACGCCGCCACCGCGCCCGCGCCGGCCAGGGCCGCCGCCCAGAAGGTGCGGGAGGGGCGGGTGCCCATGCGCAGGGCGGACAGCAGCGCGGTCGTCAGCGGCAGCAGACCGACCACGACGGCGGCGTGCGAGGTGGTGGAGGTCCGCAGCGCGAGCGTGGTGAGCAGCGGGAAGCCGACGACGACCCCGGCGGCCACGACGGCGAGCCCCGCCCAGTGCCGCCGGGCGGGCAGCGGAACCTTCAGCGCGAGCAGACACGTGCCCGCGATCAGCGCGGCCAGGACGCTGCGCGTGGCCACCAGCGACCAGGGGCCGAAGCCCTCAAGACCCCAGACGGTCGCGGGGAAGGTGAGGGAGAACGCGACGACGCCGAGGGCGGCGAGCAGGGTGCCGAGCCGGCTCGACTGCGGCGGGGCGTCCGCCGTGCGTGGCCCGGCGTCCGGGGTGCTGACCGCTATCGCGGGCCGGTCAGTAGCGCTATTCTGTGTCTTCATGCAAGAGCGTAGCAGTGTGGGTGAGCTGGCGGATCGGCTGCGCCGGGAGTTCGACCGCTACTCTCCCGGTGGAAAGCTCCCGTCGAGCCGGGCCCTGGTCGAACGGTTTCGGGTGAGCCCCGTGACGGTCTCGCGGGCGCTGGCGCAGCTCGCCGCCGAGGGGCTGGTGGTGACCCGGCCCGGCGCGGGCGCGTTCCGGGCGCGGCCGACGGGGACGACCGGCACGCCGGCCGGCGACACGTCCTGGCAGGAGGTCGCGCTCAGCGCGGACGGCGCCGCCGACCTCGTCCCGCGCTCCGTGGACGCCTCCGGGGTCACGGTGTCGCTGGCCGCCCCGCCGCCCGGCGTGGTCGAGTTCAACGGCGGCTATCTGCATCCCTCGCTGCAGCCGGAGCGGGCGATGGCCGCGGCCCTGGCGCGGGCCGGGCGGCGGCCCGGAGCGTGGGGGCGGCCGCCCATGGAGGGGCTGCCCGAGCTGCGCGAGTGGTTCGCGCGGACCATCGGCGGCTCCGTCACCGCGGCCGAGGTGCTGGTCAGCGCGGGCGGTCAGGCGGCCCTCACCACCGCCCTGCGCGCCCTCGCCCCGCCCGGCGCGCCGGTGCTCGTCGAGTCGCCCACCTACCCCGGCATGCTCGCGATCGCCCGCTCGGCGGGACTGCGCCCGGTACCGGTCCCGGTCGACCCGGACGGGGTGAGACCGGAGCTGCTCGCCGACGCGTTCCGGGCGACCGGCGCCCGGGTCTTCGTCTGCCAGCCGCTGTTCCAGAACCCGACCGGCGCCGTCCTCGCGGCCGGCCGGCGCGCGCAGGTGCTGCGCATCGCGCGGGAGGCGGGCGCCTTCGTCGTCGAGGACGACTTCGTGCGGCGGCTCGCGCACGAGGACGCCGGACCGCTGCCGCGTCCGCTCGCCGCCGACGATCCCGACGGCGTCGTCGTCCACGTCGGCTCGCTCACCAAGGCGACCTCGCCGAGCTTCCGGGTCAGCGCCCTGGCCGCCCGCGGTCCGGTTCTTCAGCGGCTGCGCGCCATCCAGGTCGTCGACACCTTCTTCGTGCCCCGCCCGCTCCAGGAGGCGGCCCTCGAACTCGTCGGCTCGCCCGCCTGGCCACGTCATCTGCGGGCGGTCGCCGCCGAGTTGCGGGTCCGGCGGGACGCGATGACCTCGGCGCTGCGGCTGCGGCTGCCCGAACTCGCCCTCCCGCACATCCCGTCCGGCGGTTACCACCTGTGGCTGCGGCTGCCCGAGGGCACGGACGAGAGCGCGTTCACGTCCGCCGCCCTGCGCGCGGGCGTCGCCCTCACCCCCGGCCGCCCCTACTTCAGCGCCGAACCCCCGGCCGCTCATGTGCGGTTGAGCTTCGCGGCCGTCGCCGGGACGGACGAGATCGCGGAGGGGGTACGGCGGCTGCGGGCGGCGGCCGACGAGGCGCTCCCCGGAAACGGTTCGACACGGCGGCCGTGATGCGGTGAGGATCCCCGCATGAACGACACCCTGCCCCTCGCCGAGGGCTACGAGATGTCCACCGACCCCGCCCGCGTCGACGCCGGGCGCGTGCACCGCTGGCTGTCCACGGACGCGTACTGGGCGATCGGGCGCGATCGGGCGAAGCAGGACCGGGCGATCGCCGGTTCGCTGAACTTCGGCGTCTACGAGACCGCGTCGGGGGAGCAGGTCGCCTACGCGCGGGTCGTCACGGACCTCGCGACCTTCGCGTGGCTGTGCGACGTGTACGTGGATCCGGCGGCCCGGGGCAAGGGCCTCGGCACCGCCCTCGTCGCCGCCGTACGCGACCACCTGCGGCCGCACGGGCTGCGCCGCATGCTGCTGGCCACGCACGACGCGCACGGGGTGTACGAACAGGTCGGCTTCGCGGCGCTGGAGAAGCCCGACCAGTGGATGGCGCTCGTTTTCTAGCGACTTGTCCGACCGGGCCTGACTCGCCGGTAAGAATTCCCGGATCCGTCGGCCGACACCCCTTGACCTGCGCAGTTGTGCGGCTCACCATCACCGCATGCCACTTCGGGTCACGTTCGTCGCCGCCGCTCGCAGCTCCTCGCTGCTCGCGGAACGCTTCGAGGACGACCGGCCGCTGGACCAGGCGGGCTGGGACGAGGTGCAGCGGGTGGTCCCCGACCTCCTGCCCCTCGCCGCCGCCGAGCTGCGCTACTGCTCGCCCACCCCGCGCAGCCGCACCACCGGCGACGCCCTCGGCTACGCCCCGCTCGTGCAACTCGCCCTGCGGGACTGCGCCATGGGCCGCTGGCGAGGGCTCACTCTGGGCGAGGCGATGGCCCGCGAGCCGGCCGCCGTGGACGCCTGGCTGGCCGACCCGCTGGCCACGCCGCACGGCGGCGAGTCCCTGCTGGACTTCATCACCCGGGTCGGCGACTGGCTCGACACCCGTCCGCTCGGGGACGGCGACCGGATCGTGGCGGTCGCCGAGCCCGGCGTGATCCGGGCCGCGGTGGTGTACGCGCTCAAGGCGCCTCCGTCGACGTACTGGAACATCGACGTACGCCCGCTGTCGGCGACCACCGTCACCGGCCGGGGCGGCCGCTGGAACCTGCGGCTCGAAGGGGCCTCGGTTCAGCCCACCCGCACGTAGTCGGTGGTGAGCAACAGGTCCTTGCTCGGTCCGGCCACGCGCCAGACCGTCCGCCAGTGGTCCGTGTCCCGGACGGTGAACTCGCCCCGGTAGAGGTCCGCCGCGCAAGGGTGGTCGGCGATGTGCCGGCCGCTCGTCAGGTCCAGGTCGTGGAAGGGGCGGCCGTCGGCGAACCGCACGTCGGCCGTGCCGGGCGTCGGCCCCGGCAGGAAGCGCAGGGTGCGCTCCGCCGGCCGGGCGACGCCGAGCCAGACGAACGCGCCGGACTCCTCGTGCAGCAGACCGTCGTGGCCCGGGCCGCCCTCCTTCAGCGCGCTGAACACCGTGATCCCGTCGAAGCGGCCCTCGTCGCCGCTCGCCCGGTCCCGCACCGACCGCTGCACCCGCCAGCTCCCCGCGAGGTACACCAGTACCTCCGGAACTGGCCGGAACTCGCCCATCTCCAGCCGCCCTCCGTCACATCCATTGCTGCACGCCCCATTGACGCGTCTCGGCCCCCTCCCTATCTTGCCGTTCGAAGTGCTGATCATTGTCCGACATTTCGAACAACTGGCATACGATGCGCACCACTGAGCCGCGGAGTCACTCATGTCACGCAGCACCACCCGCACCCGCTGGAGAATCGGTCTCACCTCGACCGCCCTTCTGACGGCCACCGCCCTCGTTCCCGCACCCGCGCACGCCGAGGCCGTGACCGACTACGCCATCACCGTCGACCCCGGCGCCAAGGGCGCGAAGATCGACGACACGATGTACGGCGTCTTCTTCGAGGACATCAACCGGGCGGCCGACGGCGGCCTCTACGCCGAGCTCGTGCAGAACCGATCCTTCGAGTACTCCACCGTCGACAACCGGTCATACACCCCGCTGACCTCCTGGACGGTCGACGGCGCCGCACAGGTCCTGAACGACTCGGGCCGCCTCAACGAGCGCAACCGCAACTACCTCTCCCTGGGCGCCGGTTCATCCGTGACCAACGCCGGCTACAACACCGGTGTCCGGGTCGAGCAGGGCGAGAAGTACGACTTCTCGGTGTGGGCCCGCGCTGAGAGCGGCGCCACCCTGACGGTGTCGTTGCAGGACGCCGACGGCGCCCTGGCCACCGCCCGCAAGGTGGCCGTGAAGGCGGGCGGCTGGGCGCAGTACAGGGCTGCCTTCACCGCCACCCGGACCAGCAGCGACGGCCGGCTGAGCGTGGCCTCCTCGGCGGCGACCGCCCTCGACATGGTGTCCCTGTTCCCCCGTGACACGTACCGGGGCGAGCCCAACGGCCTGCGCAAGGACCTCGCCCAGAAGGTCGCCGCCCTGCACCCGGGCTTCGTGCGCTTCCCCGGCGGCTGCCTGGTCAACACCGGCTCCATGCAGGACTACAGCGAGGCCTCCGGCTACCAGCGCGCCCGCTCCTACCAGTGGAAGGACACCATCGGTCCGGTCGAGCAGCGCGCCACGAACTCCAACTTCTGGGGCTACAACCAGAGTTACGGCCTCGGCTACTACGAGTACTTCCGTTTCGCAGAGGACATCGGTGCGATGCCGCTGCCCGTGGTCCCCGCCCTGGTGACCGGCTGCGGCCAGAACAAGGCCGTCGTCGACGACGCGCTGCTCAAGCGGCACATCCAGGACACGCTCGACCTCATCGAGTTCGCCAACGGGCCGGTCACCTCGACCTGGGGCAGGAAGCGCGCCCAGATGGGCCACCCCAAGCCCTTCCACCTCACGCACCTCGAGGTCGGCAACGAGGAGAACCTCCCCAACGAGTTCTTCGCCCGCTTCAAGGAGTTCCGCGCCGCCATCGCGGCCAAGTACCCGAACGTCACCGTCATCTCCAACTCCGGCCCGGACGACTCCGGTTCGACCTTCGACACGGCCTGGCAGCTCAACAAGGACGCCAAGGTCGACATGGTCGACGAGCACTACTACAACAGCCCGCAGTGGTTCCTGCAGAACAACGACCGCTACGACTCCTACGACCGCAGCGGCCCCAAGGTCTTCCTCGGCGAATACGCCTCCCAGGGCAACGCCTTCAAGAACGGCCTCTCCGAAGCCGCCTTCATGACCGGCCTGGAACGCAACGCGGACGTCGTCAAACTCGCCTCCTACGCCCCGCTGTTCGCCAACGAGGACTACGTCCAGTGGCGCCCGGACCTGGTGTGGTTCAACAACCACGCCTCCTGGAACTCGGCCAACTACGAGGTCCAGAAGCTGTTCATGACCAACGTCGGCGACCGCGTCGTGCCGTCGACGGCCACCGGAACCCCCTCCCTGCAGGGCCCGATCACCGGTGCCGTCGGCCTGTCGACCTGGGCGACCAGCGCGGCCTACGACGACGTGAAGGTGACCGGCGCGGACGGCGACGCGCTGCTGAGCGACGACTTCTCCGGCGACGCCTCGAAGTGGACGCACACCGGCGGCGGCAGCTGGTCGCTCCAGGACGGGCAGTACGTGCAGACCGACACCGCCGCCGAGAACACCATGGTCTCCGCCGGTGACCCGAGCTGGCACGACTACGACCTGCATGTGAAGGCCACCAAGAAGTCCGGCAAGGAGGGCTTCCTCGTCGCCTTCGGCGTCAAGGACACCGGCAACTACTACTGGTGGAACCTCGGCGGCTGGAACAACACCCAGTCCGCCGTCGAACAGGCCGTGGACGGTGGCAAGTCGACGCTGATCTCCAAGGCCGGAAGAGTGGAGACGGGTCGTGCCTACGACGTCGACGTGAAGGTGCGCGGCCGTCACGTCACCCTCTACCTCGACGGTCAGGAGTGGGGCAGCTTCACCGACGACAAGCCGGCCGAGCCGTTCCGCCAGGTCGTCACCAAGGACCAGAAGACCGGCGACCTGATCGTCAAGGTCGTCAACGCCCAGTCCACGGACGCCCGTACGGCGATCGACCTCGGCCGCGCCAAGGTCGCCTCCAAGGCCGAGGTGACCACGCTGGCCGCCGCACCGGACGCGGTCAACACCGAGACCGCGACCCCGGTCGCACCGGTGGCCTCCACCTTCACCGGAGTCTCCCGCACGTTCACCTACACCTTCCCGGCGAACTCGATCACCTTCCTGCGGATCAAGCAGCGGTAGTCGGTTCACCTGCCTGACCACAGCTGTTCTCCCGGGGACACCCAACCCACCGCGAACGCCGGCCGTCTAAGTCGGCGAGTCAACGCCGGTGCGGGGAGGCGTCCCCGGGAGAACACCGGCCCGTGCCGCTTCTCCGGGGGGCCTGTCCGACGTGGATCGCTCGACCCTGAACAAGCACGTCCCGTCGGACCCGGCCCCGGCACTGCCGCCGGTGAAGTCCCTCTCGGGAGGGGCGCCCCGCCGCCCGCAGCGGCTCCGGCTGCCCCGCCCGACGACCGAGCCGCGGCAGGCCGCCGCCCTGCTCGCCGCGGTGATCACCGTCACCGCCTTCTGCGCCGCCGACGTCGTCGCCCGCAGCTACCCCTTCGGCCCCCGCACCCGGAGCGTCAACGACCTGGGCAACCAGTACGTGCCGTTCCACGCACACCTGTGGGACCTCCTGCACGGACGGGCCGACGGCGGTCTCCTCGTCAACTGGCAGTCCGGCTACGGCGCCGGCTTCCTGCCCGACCTCGGCACCTATCTCACCAGCCCGTTCGCCCCGCTCGTGGCGGTGTTCCCGCGGGACGAGATCGACCTCGCGGTGTATGTGATCACCGTGCTGAAGGTGGCGTGCGCGGGAGCAGCCATGGCCTGGCTGCTGCTGCGCCTGCGACCGGGGCGCTGGTGGGCGGCGGGACTGCTGGGCGCGTCGTACGCGCTGTGCGGCTGGACCGTGGCGAGCGCCGTGTACAACCTCATGTGGCTGGACGGGCTCATCGCCCTGCCGCTGCTGTGCCTGGTCGGCGAATGGGCGCTGACCGGACGGCGGCCGTTCCTCGGCGTGGCGCTCGTGACGGCGGCCTGGATCGCCAACTTCTACACGGCCTACATGGCCACCCTCGCCGCCGGACTCGTCCTGCTGCTGCGGCTGTCCCTCTCCGGTCTCCCGCGCCGCCGGATCCTCGCGGCGGCGGGCCGGGCCGGCGCCACCGTCGCGCTCGGCATGGGCCTGGCCGCACCGCTGGTGGCCGTCGTCTACTTCGGCACCGAGCACGCCTCGCCGGGCCGGTTCAAGGACTTCACACCGGTGTCGAGCGAGGACCTGCTGGCCCGCCTGCTGCCGACGACGTACAGCTTCGGCTCGCCCGCCCTCTACGTCGGCGCCACGGCGCTGCTGCTGGCCCTCGCCCTGCCCTTCCACCGGGCCGTTCCCGGGCGGGTGCGCGCCGCGTGGACCCTGCTGGCAGCCGCGATGACGCTGTCGATGCAGTGGGCCCCCACCCAGCTGTTCTGGCACGCCTTCACCCCGCCGCAGGGCAGCTCGTACCGTGAGGCGTTCGTGCTGTGCGCGCTGCTGGTGATCGCGGCATGGACCGCGCTCTCGTACGGTCCGCCCGACCGGCGCGCGCTGGGCGCGGCGGGCGCGCTGTACGCGCTGATCGTCGCCGTGGCGAGCCGTAGCGATCTGGTGCGCTCCGTCGCCTGGCCGGTGCTCCTGCTCGCCGCGGCGGGCGCGCTGGGCGGGCTGGCCCTGCTGGGCCGCACGGACGCCGGGCGTCCCGTGCGTCCCGCACGGGCTGTGCGTCTCGTCGGCGCCGGGCGCCGCACCCTGCCGGCCGTGCTCGCCGCGGTCCTGCTCATCGGGACACAGCTCGGCGAGGCCACCGCCACCGCCGCCGTGGCCACCCGGCTGCGGCTCGGGCACATGGACGACTACGCGCCCTGGGGGGACCGGCAGGAGCAGCAGGCGGAGGCGATCGCGCAGGCGGACGGCTGGCCCCGCTACCGCACCGACCCGGGCCGGGAGCAGACCGTCGGCAACGACCCGCTGCTGGTGGGCGGCCAGGGCGCCCAGTACTACAGCAGCCACACCTCCGACGTGCTCTTCCGCACGCTCACCGCCCTCGGGGGCGGCTGGACCTCGGGCGGCCGCAGCCTGCAGAGCCTGGACAACCCCGTCACCGACGTGATCTTCTCCGTCGGCGCCCGGGTGCACTCCCCGCCGGACCCGCACCAGAACTGGTTCCCGCAGGACGGCACCGGGGTGACCGTGTCCCGTCAGGACGTGCCGCCCCTGGTCACGGTGCGACCGCCCGGCACCTCCGCGCACACGCCCGTCTCCGCCTTCGGGCCGTCCCCGTACCGCAATCAGGAGCTGCTGCTGGGCGCCCGCGTCTACACGGTGCCCCGGCTGACCGTGCGCACCGCCGCCGGGACGACGCCCGAGCGCAGCAAGGGCGACCCGCCCGGCGTGCGTCTTGACCCCCTTCGCCGGGGTGCGGCCGGGGCCCGGCCGACGATCACCGCCGAGTGCGCCGCGGGCAGCGAGGTGTACCTGTGGGCGCCGCACTTCGCGGGCGCCGCGCGGCTCACCGGCGACGGCGCCGCCGGTCCGACCGGCCGGTTCCGGTCCGACCCCGTCTCCAAGCTCGCCGCCATGGAGCCGCTCGGCGCGGTCCCGGCCTCCGGGCGGCTGCGGATCGAGCTGTCCCCCAACCGGCCGAGCACCGTCCCGGACGGCGCGGTCGGCTGCCTGGACACCGCCGCGCTGCGCGCCGCCGCCGACCGCCTCACGACCACCGGCGCCACCAAGGTGTCGGTGGACGACGACACCGTCCGCGCCGAGCTCCCGGCCGGCGCCCTCGGCACCGCCGTCCTCTCGGCCCCGCGGATCGCCGGCTGGCGCTGCGCGGTGGACGACGACATCGCCGTGCCCGCCGGTGAGTACTACGGTCTGATCGCGGTGTCCCTCGACGGCTCCGCGGCCAGTGTCACCTGCACGTTCCACCCGCCGGGTCTGCGCCTGGGCGGGGTGATCGGGGGCACGTCGCTGCTGGCCGCGATCGGGCTCGGCGCCTTCACCGTCGTCCGCCGACGGAGCGCCGTGAGCAGCGCTTCGGCCGGCGGGTGAGCGCCCCGCGTCAGGACGGGGCGAGGACGCAGAACTCGTGGCCCTCCGGGTCGGCCAGGCACGTCCAGGGGACGTCGCCCTGGCCGACGTCGAGGTCGGTGGCGCCGAGCGCCCGCAGCCGGGCTGCCTCCGCCGCCTTGTCGTCACCGGGGTACGGCAGCAGGTCGAGATGGACACGGTCCGGCACGGTCTTCACGTCGGGCGTGCGGAGGAACTCGAGATACGGGCCGACACCCCTGGCGTTGCGCAGCACCGCGTGCTCGTCGGTCACCTCGTGCAGGGTCCAGTCCGTCGCCTCGTCCCAGAACCGGGCCATGGCCCGCGGATCCACGCAGTCGACGACCACCGCCGCGATCGGCCCGGTGTCCCGGTAGACCTCCCGAGGCTCCAGCACGCAGAACTCGTTGCCCTCGGGGTCGGCGAGGACCGTCCACGGCACGTCGCCCTGACCCACGTGGACGGGCGTCGCGCCGAGAGCCCTCAGACGCGCGAGAAGCTCCGCCTGATGGGCCGCGGAGGCGGTGGCGAGATCGAGGTGGACACGGTTCTTCGTCGTCGTCTTGGGTTCCGGCACGGGAACGACGTCGATGCCGAGGACCACCGGGTCCGGCCAGACGAGGCCGCCGGCGGGTCCGACGTAGGTGGTCACGCCGGGGCTGTAGGCACTCCAGCCGAGCGCCTGCGCCCAGAACCGGCCCACCGCCGCGTGATCAAGAGCCTTCAGGTTCACCATGACGGGTCTCAGTGCCATGCGTGTGACCGAGAACTTTAGTTGGCGAATCATGGACTGAGACGCGCAGGTCGGGGGCGAGTGGAGAATCCTTGTTGGCAAATCATGAGAGGGATAGTTGGCAAATCATGGTTGCCGTCGTTGACTCTCTGTAACTGGAGGTAGCTCTACCTGCGACGACACCAGCGAGACGCTGAGTGTGCTGCACAAGGCTTGCGAGATGACCGAGTCGACTGGCTAGGCCACCACTGGGCCGCCCTGGTCGTGGACGGGCTGGGGAACTGGCTGCCCCTCGATGTCTGAGGCGTCAACCACTCTCGTTCTCCTGAGGGGTGGCGTTCCATGCCAGGCCGCCGAGGTCGAGTTGGTGGCGGGCACGGGTGACGGCGACGTAGGCGAGACGGGCGTCCGTGCCGCCTACTTCCGAGGCCTGGTCGGCCGCGCTCGTGCTGGAGTTGGGGGCCTTCGGCTGGGGGAAGTCGTTGCCGATCCTGACGGTCGGCCATTCGCGGCCTTTGGCTTTGTGGGCGGTGGAGACAGTGACGTCGGCGTGTGCTTCCTCGGTGAGGTCGGACACGGCAGCGAGGATGGCGTCGGGACCGTGGGTGTCGACGAGGTCGACGAAGGGCTGCAGGTCGCAGCCGCCCGGATCGTAGGCGGCGTAGTCCTGCAAGTCGCCCCAGGACGCGAACAGCACCAGCTCGGGGTGATGAGTGCGGTGCCCTTCCTTCAAGTCGCGTGCGGCAGAGGCGAGTTGGGCCAGTTGCTGGCCTCCCCGGGTGAGGGCTACGCGGTGTCCTTCGCCGAGCAGACGCATGACCTCTGTCATCGCGCCGATGTTGGTGCGGCACAGCACGGCGTCGGGGTGGTCGACGCTGCTGACCTCTGCGGGAACGCTGGTGGTGCCCGTCAGCCGGATAGGGGCGTCGGCGAGCGCGAGCCACCGGTTGGCCTCGTTGGCGATCTGGGGCCCGAAGCGGAACGAGCGGGTGAGGGTCAGCTGTTCGGCGTCGAAGCCGGTCATCACGTCGGTTGCGCCCCGCCAGCCGTAGATGGCTTGGGCGGAGTCGCCGACCATGACGAGCTGGGCGTGGTCGCGCTGTGCGGTGAACACCTGCTCCAGCACCGGATTGGTGTCCTGGGCCTCGTCGAGGAGGAGGAAGTCGGCCTCGATCTTCGGCCTGGTCAGCGCCCACATCTTGAGGTAGTGGTCGTGTTCGAAGCGGACGACGCCGTGGTCGGGGCACTGCAGGTCCGCCCATGCCTTGGCGGCGAAGGGGAGCACGAGTTCGGCGAACTGTCGATGGGCGGCGGGGGCGTCGAGGCCGCGTAGGCGCGGCACGTGGTGTTGGGCCAGTGCGCTGTCGGCGGAGTGGCAGAAGCGGGTGACGGTGCGCAGCACGTTGTGGGACAGGGTTCTCTGGCTGATCTCGTGGTCGGCGATCCGTACGGGGCGGACGATGCCAAGGGACTGTCCGGTCTTCCAGGCCGGCTGGCGGGGGTTGTTGAGTCGGTCGGCATAGCGGTGCCCGAGTGCGGCGAAGGCGGTGGCGTGGGCGGTCCGGCACTGCACTGTGGACGGGAAACGGGCTGCGGCGTCCTGCGCGATGTCCTTGTTGAAGGCCAGGTAGCGTCCCCGGCGTTTGGTGCCGGCGGCGAGCATGCACAGGGTGCTGGTCTTCCCGGTTCCGGCTCCGGCCTGCAGTGCGAGGTGCTGTCCGGCGCGGAAAGTGTCCGCCGCGTGGACCTGTTCGTGGGTGGGCGTGGGCAACGTGGGCTCCGTGGGATGGGAACGGCCGGAACGAGGCGCAGCGGGTGGCTGCGTCGGGCCGGGGAGTCGACGGCGGGCTCAGCGTGGCAGACGTACCTGCAGAAGGCGGCCTGCGGCGCAGGCCAGAACTTCTTCCAGGGGGTGGTGGGTGAGCAGGCGCTGTATCTGCGATTCGAGGCGGTGGCGCCGCTGGCGTTGCTCGTGCGCGAGATAGGCCGTGATTCGTTCGGTCAGGACGTCCTCGGCGCGCTGGCCAAGCGCGGCCGCCTCCTTGCGGATCTGCGCGTCGGCGCGGCGGCTGAGGGCGACATTGAGCAGGACATGGCCCTGGCGGTCGGGATAGTGCGTGGTCAGTACGTCGATCGGCAGGACCGTGTCCAGGCGGCGGCGCAGGCGGTGCAGGGCGCGGCCCGGGCTCTTGCCGCGCTGCACCGTCATCAGCCGGGTGCGGTCTGCGTTCGCGGCGAACGTCACCCGGTGGCGGGCCTGGTGAAGTTCCCGAACGGTGGCGGGCCGCGTCAGGACGATCTCGACGGCGTACTGATGCGTCACGACCAGACCCGCCGGGGTGCGGGGCCGCCGGGGCGGCGCCCGTGCGTGGGCAGGCGGGTGTGGATGTGCTCGTGGTGGCGGAGCGGGTCGAAGGGTTCCCAGTCCGCGACGGCGAGGTCACCGGCAGTCGACGCTGTGGCATGGTCCCGACACCGTTGGGTGCGCCAGCGCAGCTGTTCCTGGTACGGCAGTGCGGACAGGCTGTAGACGGCCATGACATCCGACGGCAGTGCGAGCTGACCGTGGTGCACGGTCGCGGGTACCAGGGTCCACACCCCGTGCAACCCGCCGGGGCCGAGGACCTCGGCCGTACAGCGGGTTCGGCGCCGGGTCTGGGCGACGCACTGGATCTCATCGACGGGGCGGGAGGCCAGGTAGCGGACGAACAGCAGCTGCACGACGGGCCGGGCCGGACGGCAGACGGCCTCGCCCGGCGGCGGGCCGCCTGCCAGTGTGGCAGGTGGAGCGAGGACTCCGGTGTCCAGCAGACGGCGGGTGCGCAGGGCGAGAGCCCGGCGCAGGCCGGACAGCTGCGGCGCGGCCGTCGGAGCCGGGCGGGCTGGGCACAGCAGGTCGTGTGCCAGCCGGCACCAGCTGCTCCCGTCGCCCGCGGGATGGGCGATGCCGCGGGCGACGTGCCAGCGGCAGGACGCCGGCACCCCGGCCACCGGCAGTTCGTGCGGATGCAGCCGCACCAGCCGGTGGTCGGCCCCCAGGTAGCACTCGACCGGATTGCCGCATTCGCGGCAGGACGTGGTCTGGCCGCATCGCAGCAACCGGCTGGCACTATCGGGGGCGATACGCAGGGACCGCCGCTGGGGCGCGCTCGCACGGCTGCCGTCCCAGCGCCGCGCGGAAGGAGAAGGAGAGGAGCACATGCGGGCGAACCTGCCAGCCGACACGCCCCGCCTGCGGTACGCGACCCTGATGATCCCCCGGGCAGAGCAGAACGGGGCGACAACAGTGCGAACGCTTGCTCGCGCATTCGATAGGGCGTTGCCGGATCGAGTGAATCGCCGCCGACGCTGGACGGGCCCGTATCAGCTATCGGAGCTGTCGTCGGTGCCGGGGAGGCCGTGCTCGTGGCAGAGGGTGGCGAAGAGCTCGTCGAGCGGTGTGTCCAGGGCGTGTGCGAGGGCGTGCCATGTCTTGAGGGTGCCGACGGTGCGGCCCTGCTCGATCTCGATCAAAGTGCGCCTGCCCAGGCCGCTGCGGGAGGCGAGCTCGTCGTAGCTCCACCCGCGCTCAGCCCGCAGATGCCCGAGCTCCAGTCGGAGGGCGTCGAGGTCCGGATCGGGAGGCAAGATCGTCACCCGACCATCCGACGGTGCAGACCCCTGCCCTGTCAGTGCAGACCTCTGCCCTATTTCTCCCGATGGCTCCACCGGCGGGAGGGCAGGGGTCTGCACTACGGTGTCGGCCGTCCCGCCGTACCGCGCGGTGGGGCTGACGCCGGACCGGGAAGGGAGGGACACACGCCCATGAGGCTGCACACCGTGTGTCCTCAGGTGGCGCGGACCTGGACGGTGGAACTGCGATGCCAGACCGGCGGGCTCGTTCTCGTTTGCCAGCACTGTCCCCAGGACGGCCGACGGGTCACCGCGCAGTCCGCGCGCTCGGCGGCCCTTGCTCACCTCGCCCGGCATGCCCGCGGTGACCTGAGGGCTCCTCACCTGCGGATCTGTCAGTGTCATGAACGCGGCTGCCGTTGGCACCGCCGTCACCGCGGGTGCGCGGGGCCCATCCGCCTGCTCCTGGCTTGCGAACGCGGCGGCCGTGTCTGGCGCCTCGCCGACGCCTGCGGCGCCTGCGCCGCGGCAACCGCCCAGGCCGCCGTCGTGCCCGACACCGTGCTGGCCGCACCGTTCCACCCGCCTTCCGCGCGGTCGCGCGGTCCCCGGCCCAGCCGGGGGCCGGGTGAGCGTGTCCGCGTGAGCGAGATCCTCAGCTACCTGGCCGCGGCCCTGCCCGCGGATGTGTCCGCCGGGGCGAGGCTCCTCGCCCTGCAGTGCGCCCTGCGCATGAACGCGTACCTGCACGTCGAACTCCGTGCGGGCCTGCTGCGCAGCCTTCGTATCGATCCGATGCAGGCCTGCCGCGAGTTGGAACAGGCGCGGTGGGCAAGCATGGTGAACGGTCCCGGAGCGGCCGGGGTGGCTGCGGAGCTTCGCGACGCCACACTGCTCGCCCAGTCACCGGCCCGCCCCGACCGGCGGCGCGCGGCCGACTGGGCGTTGCGCACCGGGTGCCCTGCCCGGATCGGTGGGGCAGAGCCGCAGCTGCGACTGTCGGGCGTCTATCTCGCGGCGCGCAGCGATCCGTCCTCGGGGGAGGGACTGAGTGAGTGCGACCGGATCATCCGTGACTGTGGCCTGCGCGATCAAGGGTTCCACGGTGTGCTCAGCCATCTGACGGCGAACGGTGTTTTGGAAGGGTGGTGGATCTGCCCGGATTCAGGCGACGTGCACTGGACGCTAGCGCCGAGGCGATGACCGGCAACCCCTTGCCGACCGTGAGATGTGGGAACGGCCGGCGGGGGTGACTTGGCTCGTCAGACGTGCTGTCGGGTAAGCGGTTGCAGGTTCGAACCCTGGAACGGGATGAGCGAGGGAAACGCCTGACAGCGCTGGCGGCGAGGGGACCGATGGCGACGTGACCGACGTCGCGGCCAGACTCGAACTGGTCACGGTCACCCCAGTGTTCCGCCTTCCTCCTCTGGACCGCGCACACGAGTAGAGAAGGGTGCACGCAGGGGCTGCCGTTGGTCTCTCAGAACACAGGTCCTGTGGATACCGGTGTCCTCCGTCGTCAGGGCATCGCGTAGGTGTCGATCCCGTCGTCAGTCGTGGGCAGTCTCGGCCTCGTCGTCCGGCGTCGTGGAGAGTCCGGCCGCGTCGGCGAGATCGGGGTCCTCCGTGCTCGGGTTTTCAGCAGCTGTGTCCAACTCCTCGTTCGAAGTCCGGTCGCCGTCGCCGAGTGTCGGGAGGACGTACGCCTGGGCCAGCCCCGCAAGGTGGAGGGGGAGGGGGAGAGACAGTGCGGCGGCGTAGTCCGGGGCCTGGCGGAGCTGGTGCATGGCGAGGGCCAGAGCCTCGGGGTCGTCGGGCTTTCCGGGTACGGGTGCGGCCCAGTCGTCATCCTCGTGGCAGCCAAGTACCACGATCTCCACCAGGGTCGGGTTCCAGGCGCTGGTGCCCGCCTGCGAGGTGAGGTTGCCTGCCGCGTTGACCCGGGTGGCGAGGCGGTCGAGTGCGGGGGAGATCGCATGGGTTCCGGGGCGTTCGGTGGTGCTGTAGAAGACCCGCTCGCGCGACGAAGCCCCGTCCACGTATCGCTGCTGGGCATCCTGTGCCCAGAAGCCGGCGGGTTGTCCGTGGGGCTTGCCCGGGTCGGCCAGACCCCACCACTGGGCGCTCTCGCGACCGCCGCATCCGCGCACGCGTACGAGACGCAGTTCGTCGTCCAGTCGTCCCGCCGGGGCGTGGCCGGTCTTGATCAGGTCGCGTTCGGTCTGGCCGTCCTGGAGCCAGGGCCAGTGCAGTCGGCTGTTCTGAGCGTGGGTGATCAGTACGGTGGGCTGCCCTCGGAGGGAGTGCAGCACGCGTTGGAGAAATGCCGAGGTCTCCCTGCGCTGCTGGGCGAGGTTGCTGCGCCACTGCTTGCCGGTGACCCGAGGCGCATCGGGACATGCGTCATCGTCCGGAGTCTCGGGCTCCGTGAATGCTTCGGGGGCGACCTCCGCCTGTTTCACCAGGCCTAGGAGGAACTGCGGGTAGGACACCCATACCCCCGCCGTGTCATCCCAGCCGCGCACGGCTGCGAGGCCTTCCCCGGCCGGGAGCTGGGTGACGAGGACGGCCACAGGCAGGTGCTTGGGCAACCGTGTCGGGCCGTCCTTGCGACGTTTCACCATCCACACCGCCGCGTATTGCAGCGAGTCCGGAAGATCCTCACCGAGGGTGTGCTGTGGCAGGACGCGGACGCCGAGCTGGCGCAGGCCATCGAGCCACGAGCTGTACGTGCGGTGGTCGAGGCTGTCGGCATTGTCGATCTGCCGGTCGGTGGACGGGGTCACGACGAACTGAGTCAGCAGGCCCGCGTCGGCGCATCCGAGGCGAATGGCGAACTTGGGGTCGGCCGACACGGGGCGGAACGTGCTGCGGTGGGCGACTTCCACGAGGGCGACTTCGGGGCGGGAGGGGTCCGCGCCGTCCGCGCGGAGCCAGGCGCGCAGGGCGCGGCGCCGTTCGGCGACGGCCGCCGCGAGCGCCGCGCCTTTGCCCTTGACCGCCGCGTCGGGCACGAGCCGGTCGCCCAGTCCTTCCGCGAGGGGCATGCAGCGCAGCCGGAGTGTGACCTCCGCCGTCCGCCATTCGAGGATGACCGGTGCTCCGGGCGTGGCCTCGTCGAAGTCCCGGTCCGTGACGTGGGCGGCACTGGCGCCGCCGTCGCCGTCCAGGCCCAAGGCCTTGGCGAACTGTTGCACTGCCTCGCTGCGCACCTCGGGCGACTGCCACAGCAGCCGGGCCTCCACCATGGGCGGGCCGGCCCGGTCCGGGCCGTGGGCGGCGATCCGGGCCTGTGCCGCGAGTGCCACGCGCCGTGCCTGGGTCTCGCGCAGTAGCTCGGCCTTCTTGGCCTCGTCGGTCCTGGGCTTGGGCCGCCGGTTCTGCGGCGCGCCGATGCCCTTGCCGCGTCCGCGCGTGAGGTCGGGTACCCGGGCCAGTGTTTCAGGGAGGGCCTGCTCGGCCCATTCGGTGAGCTGGGCCCGCTGGTTGGGCATGAAGCCGGTGCCGATCTCGTGCTTGCCCATCCTGGTGCTGTGGACCACGGAGGCCCGGACGCCGCGGCCCTCGCCGATCCAGGAGACCGGTTCGGTGAGGAGCTGTTCGGGGTCGGGGAAGTTGCCGGCGAGGCTGAGTCCGCGCAGGATGCCGGCGGTGTCGTTCTCCGACCAGACGAAGGTGTCAGCGGCCCGGTCGCGGCGCAGGCGTGCCAGTGCGTAGCGTTCGGTGGCCGGTGCGCCTGGCAGCCAGGGGATGGTGGGCCGCAGGTAGACCGTAGTGGCCTCCCGGTAGGGCAGGTTGAGGCGTTTGGTGGTGGTCCGAGGGTGGGTCGCCCAGCGGCGTACACCCCAGTGCAGGTGGAGCCGCGGCCGGGGGTCGAACGGCGTGGTGTGCAGGGAGATGTTCAGAAGGACGGAGAACCACCACTCCTTGCGTTTGACGGTGCGGCACAGAGGCTGCGACATGAGTTCCGCGCCCTGGTCGCGAGGTCCGCGGGGCAGCGCCCGGAACCGCAGTTCTCCGCCCTCGAACGGGAAGGGATCGAGGGTCAGGATGCGACGTGCCAGGGTGTCGGTGGCGAGTTGGAACTGGCGCGGTTCCGGAGCAGCGGTGCCGCCCCGGGTGGTCGTGGTGGTGAGGAGTTCGACGCCGGTGACCGGCTGCCACTCGGGCAGCTTTTGCTTCAGCTCGGTGCTGCTCGCGAGCAACAGCGAGCGAAACCGGGGATCATGTGCGGAGTCCTTGGGACCGAGGGTACGCAGCCAGGCGTCGAGGAGTTGCTGCATGGAACGGCCGGGGAGGGGGTCGGGCGCCGAGGCCGGTACGTACATCCAGAAGTCTTCGGCGGCCGGCGGCCCCGACTCGACGGGGATCCGCGGCCGGGGACGGACGATCACGTCGGGGGCGAGGGTCTGGAGCACGCCGTCGAGTCGGCGGGTGGGCAGCGACGGCTGCCGCTTCTCCTCGTCCCGCCCGTGGTTGTGCAGTTCGAGGAGTCCGGCGTGCCAGTGTTCGGGGAAGGGGAGCGCATGGAAGTCCTCGGTCCAGGAGGTGCCCTCCTCGGCCAGGTGGTACGCGGAGCGGCGGATGTTCTTGTACATGTCGGTTCTCCCTGCGATGTCCGTACGTGGGCGGGCGCGGTTGTCCGCCGACAGTGCTGCCCAGGGCGGTGGTTGGCGTGCTTCAGTCGACCGATCGCGGGCCGGGTGATGTCCCCATTGCACACAGCGCTTCGTACAGCGGGCGGTAGAGCAGCTTGACGAGTGCGGCGTCGGCGGGGTCGGTGCGCCTGCCGTACGCGACGGCGTCGGTGTCGCTCTGGGCGAAGTACGGCGCCAGGACATCCCGCAGTCGGACGAGTAGCCCCGGGTCGCCTGTGCCGCGTGGACGCCGGCTCTGGCCGGTGAAAGGGGCCTGTGCTGCGGCGAGTCGCGGTGCGAAGGCCGCGTCGACGAACACGACGCGGGCGGGTACACCACCGCGGACGAGGCGCCCGATGACCTGCCAGATGGTGACGAGCTGGTCCCAGACGAAGGACTTCTTCTCGTCATCGGAGAGCGAGGAGTAGATGTAGGGCCGTGACAGTACGTGTCGCCACACGCCGCGTGCGGTGGTCCTGAAAGCGCTGCCTGCCGCGTTCAGGTCCCCGGCCTGGGTGACCATGTCGCTGAACGTCCCTTCGTCCGGCAGCTTCAGTTGACCGCGTACGAACCGCGTCGCCCAGTCGTTGATGGCGAAGACCGCCAGGGAGAGGTCGTCGGGGCGGGGGTGCGGGCGGACCAGGAAGAACACCGTCCCGAACGCCGCCACCTTCTCCTCGCCGGGCCGTTGGGGGGCGGTGAGGATGTTGTGTCCTCGCTCCACGGCGAGGAGGGGCGCCACGAGCAGTTCGGCGTCCGGGTCGTCGGCGAAGGACGCGAGGTCCCCACGCCGGACCGCTCCCGCTCCCGATCCCGTGCCCGGCGCCTGGCCTCGCGCCGGTGCGGTCCCGTCGACGGCGGCCTCCAGTTCGGCGTCGTCGGCGGCCAGGACCCGTACCCGGCCACGCCAGCGCGGGATCTCGTTCAGGGCGGTGGCGGCCACTTTGGCTTCCGCGTAGCTGCCCACCAGGAGCAGGGCACGTTTGCGGCGCTGGTCGGGGATTTGGGCGAGTTCGCTCTGGAGAGGGGAGGAACTGCCGTCGCTCCGGGATCGGGCGAGCCGGTCGATCATCAGGCGCAGGACGTCCTCGCGCTGGTCGGGGTCCTGGCCGGAGAGCCGGATCGGCTGTCCTGCGGCGTCGTACAGGAACTCGGCTCGGAACACGGTCTTCCGGATGGCGTCGAGAGCCTTGGGCTGCGGCTTCAGTACGGCGCGGACGGGGGCGAGGACGTGGGCCCGGGTAGAGGTGCCGGCCCAACTGGTGCCTGACATCAGCAGCACGTGTGGACCTGCCTTGCCGAGGCCTGGGTCGGCGCCGAGCTGGGAAAGACCCAAAAGTAGTTCCCGGCCCACGCCCGCGCAACGGAAGAAGCGCAGGGTGCCGGTGCGGTGGCCGTCCTTGTTGCGGGCGGCGGCCCGTTCGTCCACCAGGTACTGGAAGCCCAGGACGTTGCCCATGGGCGCTTCGGGCAGCAGCGGCGCGTAGTCGAGGGGCGGGCGGCGGGTCAGCTCGTGGGCCGCGGAGTCCAGCCGTAGCGCTGCCTCCACCTGAGGCCACAGGAACGTCACCCGGTCCAGGCGTTGGTGCAGGGCGGCGAGAACGAGGGTGAACTCCAGCCGCCGTGCGTTGAGTTCACGCCACTCCTCGGTGAGTGGTACGTCCTCGGGGGCAGGTTTCTTGCCTCGCTTGGCATCGGGCATGGGGCGCTGTTCCGGGCCCGGCGCTCCGACGAGGAAGGAGTCGAGGAGCGCGCGGACTCGGCGTCGTGTCCGCTTCTCATCGAGGGTGTGCAGGACGTCGTGGGTGAGGGCCGTGAGCTCGTCGGCGGGGGTTCCGTAGGGGCCGCGTCCTCCGAGCGGATCGTCGCGGAACGTGTCGAAGAACCCGGTGATCTCGGTGCGCCGCTGCGCCCAGGGAGCGTCGGGGACGGGGGAGTCGCCATCGGCTCCGAGCCCTTCGTCGTCCTCGTAGAGTGCGCTCTCGTCCTCGACACCCCCTTCGTTCGCGCTGTCCGGCCGTCCGGCGGCCTGGCCACGCGTCAGCGGGTACCAGGCGTGCAGTAGCTTCTCCTGGAGGGTCCAGGCACTGAAGTAGTCGATCTGCGCCCAGTCCCGCAGGCCTCCGTCGTCGATGAGCATGGCGTACAGCCGGTCCGCGGCGGAACCAACGACGTCCAGGGCGGCGGACCACCGTTCCACGTCCTGGTCGGAGAGCTGCAGCCGTCCCTGCCGGGCGAGTTCGGCGATCTCGTGGGTCTGCAACTGGTCGAGCCAGGAGTCGGAGACACCGGTGGTGACGAGCGTGGCCGACGGGGCGAACATCTGGTCGAGCTGCATCTGTACGCGGTCGGCCTCGTCGACGACGACGATGTCGCTGCGCAGGCAGGCCAGCTCCAGATAGCGCAGGCGCTCGGCGTTGAGCTGACGCGGAACCGCGGTCTGGACGAGACTGGCCGGGTTGGCCACCCAGATCAGCGCGTCCACGAGGTCACGGGCGGCGGAGTGCCGGGGGCAGACGCTCCACAGCGGGCAGGCGTGCGGGGTGCCGAGGTCCTCATCGTCGGTGTCGGTTTCATCTGTGGCAGCCTCCCTGTCGGCGGCGCCTCGGGCTCGTTCGAGCTCGCGTACCGCGCGCTCGGCCGTGGGCTCCTCGGCGGTCTCCTGGCGCCGAGCGGGGTGAAGGGCACCGCACGGCGCGTCGGTGTAGCGCAGGGGCTCGGAGGTGTCGAGTGCGCGCAGGGCGTCCAGCGGGCAGGCGGTGCTGAGGTGGGCGAAGACGGGCCCGGTGTGAGCCAGTAGGGAGTGTTCTCCCCGTGCGGCGAGTCTGCGGTGCAGCCGCTGGGTGTGCTGGGGCCGCGTCGTTCCCCCCTGCACCAGGGCGGCGCTCAGGCCGAGTGTGCGGAACAGCTCGGTCAGCGTCAGCTGTTCGGCCACGTCGCCGACGACGAGAGTGATGCGCAGGCCGTTGTGGTACGCCCAGACGGCGAGCAGGGTCATCAAGGTCGACTTGCCGGCGCCGACCATGCCGACGAGGTGGGTGAGCCGGTCGAGCGGCAGCGCGGAAGCCGCTTCGAAGACCGTCCCGTCCGGGTTACGGGTGTCGAGGTCGAGTTGGGCGAGACGCTGCTCCCAGTTCCCCGCCTTGAGCCCGCGCCGCTGCTCCTCCGAGTCCATCCACCGTGCGACGTCGGCGAGTTCGTCGAGTGGCACGTCGAGGGGGCCTGCGGTGGCCGGGCGTTCGGCGGTGAGGGGGTGGCCGGGAAAGGGGTCCCGCACGAGATCGGCGGGGACCGTGACGGAAGTGCGCCGGTGGCGGCGGTCCATGAAGCGGTGTTCGCCCGCCTCCGCCGGGGGAAGCACCTTCGTGGCGAAGCCGGGGAGGTTCGCGAGCGCGTCGTCGTAGGTGGTGAAGCGGTCGGCCGCCACCTTGAGGGGGACCCGATGGGCGGGCTCCCCGGCCGCCGGGACGCGGTACGCGCGCAGCCGTTCGGGCAGTTCCAGGTAGGCGTCCAGGCTCTGCTGCCACATCCGGCCGCGGCGCATCGGCCAGAGCAGGTGCCGGGCCGCCGCCAGCGCGACCTGTTCGGCGGTGCCAGTGGGGAGCTTCGAGGCCCGTGCGAAGGCGGGGCCGTAGCCGCCGAGGAGCGTCCACGCCCCGTCGGCAGCGTGACCGGGCGCCACGGTCTCCATCAGCCGCAGAGCGAGCTCGACCTGGCAGAGCAGAGCGGGCCGGGTCCCGGCGTGTTCTTCGGGCCAAGGCATCAGTGCGGCGACGACCGGCTGGTACCAGCTGCTGCGGTCACGCATGGTCTGCTCCCTTCTTCCCGGCGCCGTCGGTCGCCGCCGTCTGAATTGCGGACCGGGACGACGCTGCCCCTGCCCCGCCGTGCTCCCTGGCCGGAGGCACGGTGTGCAGGGGCGCGATGGACGCGTCCGGCCCGCGTTCGCCGGACAGCCGCAGCCGCGCGGTCCGTTTCAGCTGGTCGTCCGTCAGCAGCCGCAGACCGCCCGCCCCCGCGCCCCGCTCCTTGGCGTACATGGCCAGGTAGTCACGGCGGGCACGCACCCGGAACGCGGGCACCACCCAACAGGCTTCGTCGTACGGGGGCTCGGGGCGGACGGCGGTGGCGGCGCGTCCGAGGAAGGCGGGGTGCGCCCAGTCCTTGACGTCGACGGCCCACACGTGACCGTCGGGGAAGGTGATGCGAAGGTCGTACGCGTCGAAGCCGGGCCACATCTCGACGGTGAGGCCCAGGGCGCGTAAGCCGCCCTCCAGAAAGACCTCGGCGCGTCCGGGCCCGGTGACGAACTGCCGCAGCGGTTTCCGCAGTTGACGCAGCTCGCCCACCTCGGACGCGACGAGCTCCCGGCCGTGCGGTGGGGGACCTTGGTGCCGGCATTGGTCGCGCTCGCACCACCACTCGGTGTCGGACACCGGATGGAGCAGGGTCAGGCAGCGATGACAGCACAGGTACGCGCCGTCCCGGCGGAACCCGAGCGGGACGGGGGCATAGATCTCCTCGACGAGGAAGTGCACGGGGTCGAGGAAGAGGTCGGTGCTCACCTCGGCCCAGTCCGCCTCAGTGAGGACGGGCTGATTCACCAGGAGGCGACGGAAGGCTGTGTACGACTCGGGTGACGACACGGCCCGGCAGGCGCGCAGGGCCTCGTGGATCACCAGGCGGTCATACTGCCGTCCGGTGCTGTCGCCATACCCCTGCACGGCGAGCTCGTGGCAGAGCTGCGCGGGCTCTCCGGAATCCTCGTCGATCAGCCGGTCCGCGGTGTCGAACAGGTCGGTGGGCAGTCGGTCCAGGGGCCAGCTGCCCAAGGGGCGGGCGCGGGCCCAGCGCATCATCTCGGGCACCCCGGAAGGGGGCTTGGCGCCGTTGCGCAGGCACTGGAGTACCAGGGCGTCCAGGGCCCGCTGCGCGCCCGCCGGGTAGGGCAGAGTGAAGGAGTCGAGGCGGTCGACGGCCGCCAGGTGCAGTACGGCGGTGGCCACGTCCCGCAGGAGGACGACATCGGGGTTGGACAGCCAGTCCGGTACGAGCTGTTGGTCAGGCATGGGGCGTGGCGTCTCCTCGCGGCGAGGTCTGCGTGTCGGGGCTCGGCGTGCGCGGATGGTCGGTGACGTAGGCGGTGCCGGGCCGACACCAGGTCCGGGCCTGACAGCCGTGGCAGTGGCGTCCGGTCCTCGGTTCGTAGGTGGTGTCGTCCAGGAGTGGCTGGGCGAGTTCGGCGATGACGGCCCGGGCTTCGTCGACGTTCTCGGCGCGGCCGGGGTCGATGGGTTCGAGCCGACTCTCCCCGTGGCCTTCACGTAGGTGCTCCAGTTCGACCCAGGAGCGGCGCGGGTCGTCGCCGAGCGCTCCCGCATGGAACAGCAGCACACCCAGGGCGAGTTGGGGATAGGTGCGGAGCAGGGAATCGCGTTCCCACAGCGGGCGGGCCGACGTCTTGGTCTCGCGCCAGATCCACCGGCCGCGGTGGGTGTACACCAGGTCGGGTACGGCGAGGACGACGATGTCGAGTTCGGGCACGTAGGCCGTGACCCGATGCTGTACGAGCACCTGCTCGTCGGCGTCAAGTCCGTTGAGGGGACACAGGAGCCGGTGTTCCGCGAGCATCCCGGCAGCCTCGCGTGCGGAGGTGTCGTCGAGTCCGGCCCTGGCCCGTACCGCCGTCGGCTCGGGGATATCGCGGTCCCGGCAGCCGCGCACCGGGCGTTCGGCGTGCTGCGCGTCGAGCCAGGCGTCGACGGCTCGGCCGCGCTGTGCTCCCCGGTCCTCGGCCGAGAGGTCGTTGAGGTGCAGTCGCCGCACCAGGTGGTACTGGGCGGGGCACTCGGCGTGCAGCCGCAGGTCCCAGACGGAGAGGGAGCGGCGTGGGCGTGCGAGACCCGGAGGGTGCCCGCCCCACAGCCGCGGGGTGCGTTTCAGATCCGTGCAGCCGGCGATGGCCTTGCAGTCGACGCAGCTCTCCCCGGGCCGCACGCCGAGTTGGGTGGCAGCCGTGACGAAGGCAGGCACAGCGTCGTCCCTGAACCGCTGCCTCGCCTCGGCGGGGTCTTCGGAGAGCAGCTCCTCCACGGACCCGTCGGCGCACCCGACGTCGAAGACGCGGACCAATCGGGGCAGGCTGGTGCTCTCGGTCGCGGTGGGCGGAGGCTGGGCGCGTTGCCTGCGGCGAGGCGTGGGCGCGCCGAAGGCCATCACCTGGACCACGGCCCCGAGCTCCGCGTCGGGGCGGCCGGTCTTGGCCCGGCCCATGGAAGGCAGCCACAGGTCGCGCACCTTTCCGTCGGAGGAGGCGTACATGCGGCCCCAGAGGGTGTGCTCGTACTGCCGGGCGCCACGGGCGTCGGGAGCGTCCGTGCGGGGAGTGCGCCACGTCCATGGCTGCTTCACCGGCTTGGTCTCAGGCAGCCCGGCCTCGACGGCGGCTGCCTGTTCGCGGGTACGGGCGGCCACGTAGCGTTTCAGGGCGTGGGCGGTCCAGGCCAGGTGGGAGGGGTGGACTGGGCCGCCCCATCCCCGGAAGGGACCGCGGGTGCCCCGGAGTTCCTCGCGTACCCGCTCCACCGACCATCCATCGTGTTCCAGCAGGTCGAGGGCGGTGAACAGCGGGCCGAATGCGAACTCCTCGCGGGGTGGCCGCCGGAACGGCACGGCCGGGTCGGCGACGAGCAGGGGCCGCATCGCGGTGCGTCGGTGGGTGGGACAGGCCGCGTCGTCGGGCCGGGCCATCCGGGGGCTCGCCCTGATCAACCAGTCGTGGCCGACGACGCCGGGTGGGTTCTGCACGGTGACCCCCGTGGCAGGCGGTATGGGCAGGAGGGTGCCCAGAGCAACGGGAGTCCGAGGACGTCCGGGCACCACTAGAGCATGGCATAAATCTGTGAACTGAGTCCATGGATGGCTCGTGTCCAGAATCTTTCACGCTACGCTGGTGGGTCTGATGCGCAGTGGTGCGAAGGGGCACAGTGGTGGACGCGGATACGTACAAGCCCGGCGTGGGTGATCTGGTCGACGGGCGCTACGAGTTGAAGGACTCTCTGGGCAAGGGCGGGATGGCCCAGGTCTGGCGGGCCCGAGAGGTGTCCGGGGGGCGGGAGGTGGCGGTGAAGTTCCTGCGCCACGACTCCGAGGCCCTGTACTGCCTCGACCCGTACGAGCGTGAGGCCGAACTCGCCGTCAGGAACGCCCGGTTCCGGCGCGAGGCCAACCTCCTGGGCACGCTCGATCATCCGGGAATCACCGAACTGTATGGGAGCGGATCGCACCGGGGCGTCCCCTACATCGCCATGCGCCTGGTGACCGGAGTGAGTCTGCGGACGTTCCTCGACGAGCACAGCCCCCTGCCTCTGGCCACGGCGGTTACCGTCGCCATCCAGGTGGCAGGGGCGTTGGCCTGCGCACACACGCTCCCGGTCGTACACCGGGACCTCAAGCCCGCGAACATCATGATCGATGAAGAGGGGTGGGTCGTCCTCATCGACTTCGGCATCGCCGAGCCGCTGCACGCCGACGCCACCCGTTACACGGCGCACGGTTCGACGCTTGGCACCCGCGGTTATCTGGCGCCGGAGCAGCTCCTGGAGCGCGAGCCCACCACGCGCACGGATGTCTACTGCTTCGGCTGCATCTTCTACGAACTCCTCACCGGGCGGCCCCCGTTCCCGCTCGGCCCGGAGTCCGGCCTGACCGACAAGCACCTCAACGAGGTGCCGCTGCCACCGAGCACGTACGCCGCGGGCATCCCGGAGCCGATCGACGATCTCGTACTGCGGATGCTCGCCAAGAAGCCCGAGCAGCGCCCGGCCGTTGACGAGGTCCTGGAGGTCCTCGACCCGTTCGCCCCGGGGGTCGGCGATCCCGAGCCCCGGCCCCGCACCCACCCCGACCCCACCGGCCCCATGCGTCGGCCGCCGGATCGGGCTGTTCGTCCGCGCCCGGTTGCTCTCACGCTGCCTGTCGCGTCCGCACCGGCCGATGAGTGGCTGGACGCCCGCGTGGTGGAACAGTTCTGCGCGCAGGCCGAGTCGGAGATCGCGTCCGGTGAGCCGGGCGACGCGACCGACCGGCTGCACGGTCTGACAGAACGGGTCCGCAAGGAGTGGGGTGAGCGGCGCCCTCTGGTGCGTCGCGTGTGGCAGGGGGCCGCGGACGGATTCCGTCTCTCCGGCAACTTCGGCGCTGCGGCCCGCCTCTACCAGGCCGTCGACAACGATCTCATTCACGGGGACGGCCCGGCCGAGCGGGCCGATCGCGCGCTGATCCGGCTGCGCCTGGCTGAGTGCCGGCTCACCTTCGGGGAACTGGAAGCGGCCATCGCGACGGTTGACGCGGCGGGCCGCACCGCCGCCGGACTGCCACCGGAACTCGCGGCTCGTGTCGAGGCCGTACGCCACGCGGTCGACGCCCAGCTCACGGCCCGCCTGGCCGAGCCCAGGCGCAGGGAGGCGTGATGCGCCGACTGGTGTGGGTGAGCCGGTGTGCTACGCCTGGTTGGCCAGGCGTCCGGCAGCCAGTTCGTCGCCCAGGTCGCGGACAAGGCTGGTGCCGAGGTCGGCTGCGCGGCGCAACAGCCGTTCGAAGGCGGTGAGTTCGCGAAACGCCTCTCCGTAGCGCCGCTGTTCTCCGAGGGGAACTTGGCGGATCTGAAGCCGGCGGACGTCGATGCGGGAGGAGTTCGTGGTGTGGGTGCCGGCCTGCCGGGCATTGGCGGGAGCCCGCAGTGAACCGGCGAGGAACCAGGCGTCGAGCTGTTCGGGCTGTACCCGCACGACATGCAGTTGTGGGCCGAGGGCGGTCGGCGGCCCCTCGTGGACCCAGGCCGAGAAGGCACGGGCGACGCCCACCACCACGATGTCCCCGGGTTCGGCGATCACGGCCTCGCCGACCGCCGCGGTGCCGGGAGCGAGCCAGCTGCGGGGTTCGCCGTCCACCAGAAGATCGGGGACGGTGAGGAGGGGGATGCCGTCGTCGGACGGCGGGCCGGCGTGGATTGATTCCTCTGGCGGCTGCTGACCGCCGCGCAGGGTGAGCGCCCCGGCCCGGGCGAGCTCGCCGACTGTTGTTGCCGTCGGTGTGTCCGCCGCGGCCGTGGCGAGGTCGAGCGCCGCGAGCAGCCTGGCCGACTTGTTCACGTTCGCGGTGAGCCCAGTGAACTCCCGCCAGGATTCGGTCAGTCGGGGTGCCGTGTCCGCCGGGGACGGGGCAATGTGGCGTCCAGGGGTCAGGTCGACCTCGTCGTTGAGGAGTTCGATGACGGGCACCTGTCGTGCGTAGGTAGCTGCCTGTGGGGAGTCCGTCTCTTCGACGGCCTCGCGCACGAAAGCGCTGATCGCCGCCCAGTCGGGGGTCCACTTCTCCTCCGGGTCCCGGGGGAAGCGCGAGGCCGCGTCGGCGACCAGCAGCCGATCGCTCACCGGTGTGCCTTCCCCGTGGGCGGGCATCCGCAGCACCCACAGGTGCAGGGAGACGCTGTGCGGTGCGGCACAGCCCGGCGGCAACGCGACGACGGCCCGCAGTTGCCCGGTGCGCAGCAGCGAGCCGCGGATGCGGCGGCCGGCCTTCCTGGCCGCGACCGCGGGCGGCAGCACCAGTACCGCGGCGCCGCCTGGCCGCAGCTGGGCCAGGCAGTGCTGCACCCAGGCGAGTTCGGGCTCGGTGCGCGGGGGAAGGCCGTGGCTCCAGCGGGCGTCGGTGGCCAACTCCTCGTATCCCCAGTCCCGTTCGTTGAAGGGCGGGTTGCACAGGACGATGTCGGTGGGGGTGCCGGAGAACGGGTCGTCGCGCAGGGAGTCCGCAGCCCGTACGGCGACTTGCGCCCACTCCTTCTCTCGGTGGCCCTCGCTCTCGGCGAGGGCGATGCGGGAGTCCGCCAGCGAGGCGAGGACGGCGTCCCGGTCACTGCCGAGCAGCGTGAGTGCCTCGGCGCCGGATGCCCTCACGGCGTCGGCCGCCGCCAGGAGGAGATGCCCGGGGCCGCACGCAGGGTCCATGACCGTGGTGCCGCCGGAGCTGCCCGGGCTGTCGCCCGCCACGCCGCCCGCCGCCCTGAGGGCGAGCTGCGCCATGAGGGATGCCAGCGGTTCCGGGGTCGTGGCGATCTGGCGCACATGGACGTCGAGCCAGCGGCGCAGCAGAAACGCGAACGTCTCCGTGCCCCCTTCACGCTGTCCGAGATCCACGGCCCGTTCGATCAGCTCCCGTGTGTCGGGACGAATCTCTTCGCCTTCGTCGCTCACCCGCCCGGAGAGGAGCCGTCCTACCTCGGCGATCGCGGCCCCTGTCTCGTCACGCCCGCCGAGCGCCTCGAAACCGGGCCAGAGCCATTCCCTCTCGGCGGACTTGTTCAACTTCTTGTTGTCGCGCAGCCAGCCCTCGATGTCGGTCAAGGAGAACTGAGGGTTGGCGTCGGTGCCGGCGATCCGCTCGGGGAAGGACGGATGCCGCCGCCGCCAGTTGCTCACCGCGGCTCGTCCGACACCCGCAAGACGGGCGATTTCGGCCAAGGTCACCGGTACGGCGCGAGACGTGGACATCTACACTCCCAGGGCATTTCTGGTGGAGGGAGGACTTTTCCCTCGGCAGCGGGTGTGTGATCAAGCCACCCTTCCTCCGAACTGCATCCGTCAGCGTACATGACCATTGACTTTGTTCACAGATGTGTGATGGCAGACTTTGGGGCGTATGTCGCGTTCCGGTCGGCGGGGCGCGAGGGTCAGTGCGACGGCCGGCCGTGCCGCCCGGGCGTCGCCCCTGTCCGCCCCGATCGGCCGTTCCGCCCCGATGCCGCCCATGCCCGCACCGGCCGGGCCTCGGGTCCCATCGGGTGGGTGAAGGGCCGCAGCGGGTCGACCTCGGCCCACGGGACGAGTGCCTGTTCGGGGGTGCGGCGCTCGGGCAGCCACACCGCGAGGCGCCGCCACACCTCGCCGGCGTGGGCGGGCCGCTCGCCGGGGTCCTTGGCCAGCAGCTGGAGCACCAGGTCCTCCAGTTCGGAGGGGATGCCCGCGCGGAGCCTGCCGGGTGGTACGGGCGGCCGCTCCAGGATCATGCCGGGCAGCATCAGTTCGGACTCGTGGGTGAAGACCGGCTCGCCCGTCAGCATCGCGTACAGCAGACAGCCCAGCGCGTACAGATCGGTGCGGGGGTCGACCGGCTTGCCCCGCACCTGTTCCGGCGCCATGCACTCCAGACTGCCGGGGCGCTCGCCGGTCGTGGTGAGGCCGGTGGTGTCCGGGTCGAGGAAGGCGGCGACGCCGAAGTCCAGGACCTTGACCACGCCGTCCGTGCGGATCACGACGTTGCTGCCCTTGAGGTCGCGGTGCACGACGTCGCGGGCGTGCACCGAGCCCAGGACGGAGGCGATCTGGACGCCGATCGACGCGGTCTCCTCGATGGAGAGCGGGCCCTCCTCGGCGATCCGGTCGTCGAGCGGGGGCCCGATCACGTACTGCATGACGAGAAAGCGGGTGCCGTTCTCCTCGCCGAGGTCGTAGACGGTGGCGAGGCCCGCGTGGTCGAGTCGCGCGACGGCCTGCGCCTCCCGGCGGAACCTTTCGGCGTCTCGCGGGCGCGCTGCTCCTTCGTGAGTCCCGGATCGACGTTCATGGTCTTCAACGCCACGTCGCGGCCCAGGTTCTCGTCGTGGGCGAGCCAGACGACTCCCATGCCGCCCCGGCCGATGAGGCGCTTGATCCGGTAGCGACCGGCGATCAGTGTTCCGGTGTCCATTCGCGCTGCGGCCCGTCCCCTCCGTGCCCTGCCGCGCCCTGCCCGGGCTGGTGTCAGGGAGAGTGTGACACGGCGGTGCCTCGAATGCCGCCCGCGCGACGCTTTATTCGTTGACTGAGTTCACATGCTCTGCTCTCATGGGGTGAAGACGGGGCGGTTCGTCCCGTGCGCCTCACCCACTACGGTGAGGCGTGGATTACGTCGGGAGCTAGTGAGGATCACGTGGACGTCTTCGAGGTGCACCGTCGGCTCATCCGGGATTACAAGGAGTACACGTCCGGATCGGTGGTGATCGACGACCCGCGGATCGGCGAGAAGGTGTCCAAGTCCCTTGCCGACGGAGACCAGTGGCCCGACCCCTGGCTCTCGCTCAACCCGAGCTTCGCGAGCGGCGGCACCGTCGACCACCTCGCCGACGACCTCGGCCTGCTCCACCCCGAGTGCAAGAGGATCTTCCGCACCGGCAAGGACAAGCGGGGTGCGACGATCCGTCCCATCCGCTTCCACCGGCATCAGCGTGACGCCATCGAGGCCGCCGACTCGAAGGACTCGTACGTCCTGACGACCGGCACCGGCTCCGGAAAGAGCCTCGGCTACATCGTGCCCATCGTCAGCCGGATCCTGGGCGAGAAGCGGCCCGGAGACCCCCCGAGCATCAAGGCGATCATCGTCTACCCGATGAACGCGCTGGCCAACAGCCAGCGGGGCGAGCTGAGGAAGTTCCTCACCGCCGGATACGGCGAGGGCGACGAGCCCGTCACGTACGCCCGTTACACGGGCCAGGAGAAGCAGTCCGAGAAGGACGCGGTCCTCGACACCCCCCCGGACATCCTGCTCACCAACTACGTGATGCTGGAGCTGATGCTCACCCGCCCCGAGGAGCGCAAGCGGCTCATCGGCCGGGCCAAGGGCCTGCGCTTCCTTGTCCTGGACGAACTGCACACCTACCGCGGCCGTCAGGGCGCCGACGTCGCCCTGCTGGTCCGGCGCGTGCGCGAGGCGTGCGAGTCGCCCGCCCTGCAGTGCGTCGGCACCTCCGCCACCATGTCCACCAAGGGCACCCCCGCCGCCCGCCGCCGTGAGATCGCCGAGGTCGCCTCCACCCTGTTCGACACGGAGATCTCCCCGGACCGGGTGGTGGGCGAGACCCTGGTCCGCGCGACCGGGGAAACGCCTCCCATACGTGCTGAACTCGCTGCCCGCGTAAGGGAGAACAACCCTCCGCTGGAGTACGACGCACTCAAGGCCGACCCGCTGGCCCGTTGGGTGGAGACGGCCTTCGGCCTCACCGAGACCACCGACGAGGACGGCACCCGCCTGCTGGTGCGCGCAAAGCCCACCACCGTGGAGCTCGCCGCGCGTGTCCTCCGCGAGGACGCCTTCGACATCCCGCGTGACGCCCCCGAGGACGAGTCGTACACCGCCTGCGCCAAGGCCATCCGGTCCACGCTCCGGGCCGGCACGCAGGTCCGCGACGCCGACGACCGCGCGCTGTTCGCGTTCCGCCTCCACCAGTTCCTCTCCAAGGGCGGCTCGGCGTACGTCTCCCTGGAGCCGGCGGACAGCCGCCACATCACCCGCACCTACCAGCAGCGGGTGCCCGGAGAGCCGGAGAAGCTCCTGCTGCCGCTGTCCTTCTGCCGCGAGTGCGGCCAGGAGTACCTCACCGTGGCCCGCGAGCAGGGCGACGACGGCAAGGTCTCCTTCCGCACCCGGGAGGACGCGGACGACGAACAGGGCTACCTCTACCTCTCGGCCGTCAACCCCTGGCCCGAGCGTGTCACGGACGCGATCGACCAGCGCCGCTTCCCCGACAGCTGGCTCACCCTCGACCCGAAGAAGGGCACGCCCGTCCTCACCACGAGCCGCAAGAAGCGCGCCCCGCAGCCCGTGTGGGTGAGGCCCGACGGCACGGCGGTGAACAAGGACGCGGGCGGACTCTACGCCGCCTACGTGCCCGCCCCGTTCCTGTTCTGCCTGGAGTGCGGGGTCAGCTACGAGGAAGTGCGGGAGCGGGATTTCGCCAAACTGATGACGCTCGACCAGGAGGGCCGGTCCACGGCCACGTCTGTCGTCAGCGCTTCCATCGTGCGCCACCTGAAGAGTCTGCCGGAGAAGGAACTCGGCGAGGACGCACGCAAGTTGCTCACCTTCGTCGACAACCGGCAGGACGCCAGCCTGCAGTCCGGGCACTTCAACGACTTCGTGATGGTCACCCAGCTGCGGGGTGCGCTGTACCGCGCGATGCTGAAGGCGGGGGAGAAGGGGCTGCGCTGGAAGCGGCTGGGCGAGGAGGTCGTCGAGGCCCTGGGGCTGGCCCCGCACGAGTACGCCAACAACCCCACCGAAGTGGAGGCGCTCGCCGAGGAGACGCGGGACGCGCTGGCCCAGGTGGCCGAGTACCGGCTCTTCCTGGACCTGGAGCGCGGCTGGCGGATCACCATGCCCAACCTGGAGCAGACCGGTCTGCTCGGCCTGGAGTACGCGGGGCTCGACCAGATCGCCGAGGACGAGGAGCGCTGGCAGCGGGCGGCGGGGCCGCTGCGCACCGCCACTCCCGCCACCCGGCTCGATCTCGCCCGGGTCCTCATGGACGAGCTGCGCCGCCAGCGGGCCGTGGACACCCCGTACTTCACCGAGGCGAAGTTCAACGAGCTGCGCAAGGAGTCGGCGAAGCTCAACGACGCCTGGGGGATCGCCGACACCGAGGCGGCGCCCCCCACACCGACCGTCGCCCTGCCGCGCGCGGGGCGGCCCGGCCGCAGCCGCAGCGAGAAGAACCTCACCGGCCGCGGCGCCTTCGGCCGCCACGTCCGCAAGCCGGACACCTTCCCGGACTGGAGCCACGACCTCTCCCTCGACGACGCCCAGGACGTGATCCGCGACCTGCTGGAGATTCTCGCCGACGGCGGTGTCCTGAGCCGGATCACCCACGGCCGGGGCGAGGACCCCGGCTACCAGATTCACCACCCGGTGATCCGCTGGCATGCCCGTGACGACGAGCACGGCACGGTGGACCGACTGCGCCGCACCTACCGCACCGGCCAGGGCCCCCGCGTCAACGCTTTCTTCAAGGGGCTCTACAAGGAGGTCGCGTCCACCTTCGCCGGACTGCACGCCGCCGAGCACACTGCCCAGGTCCACCCCGACGTCCGCGAGGAGCGGGAGAAGCTGTTCAGCAAAGGCCTGCCGCTGCCCCTGCTGTACTGCTCGCCCACCATGGAACTCGGCGTCGACATCGCCAGCCTCAACGCCGTCAACCTCCGCAACGTCCCGCCGACCCCCGCGAACTACGCCCAGCGCTCCGGCCGCGCGGGCCGCTCCGGCCAGCCCGCGCTGGTCACCACGTACTGCGCGACCGGCAACAGCCACGACCAGTACTACTTCACCCGCTCCGACCAGATGGTCGCGGGAACCGTCGCCGCGCCCCGCCTCGACCTGGCCAACGAGGACCTGCTCGCCTCCCACGTGCACGCCATCTGGCTCGCCGAGACCCGCCTCGAACTCGGCCGCACCATGACCAAGATCCTCGACACCCACGGCAAGACCCCCTCGCTGGAGCTGCTGCCCGAGGTGCGGGAGCAGATCGGCATGCCGGCCGCCCAGCAGCGCGCCCTCGTGCGGGCCCGCACCGTCCTCGCGGGCTGCGTCGACGCCCTGCGCGAGACGTCCTGGTGGCACGAGCAGTGGCTGGAGGACACCGTCGCCAAGGCCCCTGGGCTTTTCTACGAGAAGTGCGGACGGTGGCGGGACCTCTACCGCAAGGCCCTGGAGGAGCGGGAGATCCAGCACGACAACATCCGCAACCGCACGGCGACCGGCCGCTCCCAGGCCCAGGCCGTCCGCCGCCGCGCCCAGGCGGAGAACCAGATCGCCCTCCTGGAGAACAGGCAGGGCGGCGAGCGCACGGTGCTGTCCGACTTCTACCCGTACCGCTACTTCGCCTCCGAGGGCTTCCTGCCCGGCTACTCCTTCCCCCGGCTGCCGCTCGCCGCGTACATCCCCGGCACCGGCCGCACCAGCCGCGGCTACGACGGCGACTACCTCCAGCGGTCCCGCTTCATCGCGATCCGCGAGTTCGGGCCGGGCGCGCTGATCTACCACGAGGGCAGCCGGTTCAAGGTGGACCGGGTGCAGCTGCCCCCGGACACCAGCGGTGAACTGACCACCGAGAGCGCCAAGGTGTGCCAGGGCTGCGGCTATCTGTCCCCCGAGGAGCGGCGCGAGGACACCTGCCTGGGCTGCGGCAGCGCGTACGGCGACCCCCGCACCGGGCTGCTGCACCTGCACACCGTCTTCACCCACCGCCGCGACCGGATCTCCTCCGACGAGGAGGAGCGCCAGCGCACGGGCTACGCGGTGGAGATCTCCTACCGTTTCAAGCAGCGGGAGGACGGCCGGGACGGTTCGCTGCGCGCCGAGGCGAAGGCCGCGGCCGGCCGTCTCCTCGCCGAACTGGCCTACGGCGACAGTGCCACCGTCCGGCTCACCAACCTGGGTTACCGCCGCTCGGTCGCCAAGGGCGACATCGGCTTCTGGCTCGACCCGGCCACCGGCCAGTGGCTGGCCGGCTCCACCGGCAGGCCGAGCACGAGCGGGCCCGGCCGGGAGACCCCGGTGGAGGACGAGGGCCTCGCCGACGCGGAGAAGGTCGTGCGCAAGGTCCCCGTCATCCCGTACGTCCAGGACACCCGCAACATCCTCGTGCTCAAGCTCGCGGCCCCCGTCGACAAGGACACCGCGATCACCCTCCAGTACGCGCTGGAGCGGGGCATCGAGGCGGAGTTCCAGCTGGAGGACTCCGAGCTGGACACCGAGGAGCTGCCGCCGCACGACGGTCCCCGCGAGCGGCTGCTGTTCATCGAGAGCGCCGAGGGCGGCGCGGGCGTCCTGCGCCGCCTCCAGGCCGAGCCCGACGCGCTGGCCCGCGCCGCCCGCCGGGCCCTGGAGATCGCGCACTTCGACCAGGTCGGGCGCGACCGGGGAGCCGAGAAACGCAAGGGCGACCCGTGCGAGAAGGGCTGCTACGACTGCCTGCTCTCCTTCGGCAACCAGCGCCACCACCGGATGATCGACCGCACCCTGGTGAAGCAGTTGCTGATGGACTTCGCGGGCGGCGAGGTCGGCTCCAGCCACGCGGGCCGCACCCGCGACGAGCAGGCCGACGCGCTCATCAAGGGCGCCGACTCCTCCCTGGAGGAGCGGTTCGTCGCCTACCTCAGGACCCACGGCCACCGCCTGCCCGACCACCAGCAGGTGAAGCTGAGCGCGGCCCTGTCCAAGCCGGACTTCGTCTACGACACCTCCTTCGGCCCCGTCGCGGTCTTCGTCGACGGCCCGCACCACGACCACGCGGAGACGACGCTGCGCGACGAGGAGGCCGCGGAGCGGCTGAAGGAGATCGGCTGGGAGGTCGTCCGCATCCGCTACGACGACGACTGGTCCAAGGCCGTCGCCGACTACCCTTCGGTGTTCGGCGAGGCGCGCCGCTGATCTGCTGATCCCAGGGATCGGGACGGACCTCTTCGGCCCGCCCCGGTCCCACGGCCCGCACGCGATCCGCCCGGCACCGCCCCGGCCACCCGCCCGAACGACCTCCCGCACCGACCCCTACCGCCCCGACCCCGGAAGGCCCGCATGACCACCGCCGCCCAGCCGACCCGGCAGTACGCCGTCGGCTCCCTCGTCCACGCCCGGGGCCGTGAGTGGGTCGTGCTGCCCGACTCCACATCCGACCTGCTGGTCCTGCGCCCGCTCGGCGGCGCCGACGACGACATCGCGGGCGTCCTGCCCGGCCTGGAGACCGTCGTCCCCGCCACCTTCGCCCCGCCCACCCCCTCCGACCTCGGCGACCAGCAGGCCGCCGGGCTGCTGCGCACCGCCCTGCGCATCGGCTTCCGCTCCGGCGCGGGCCCCTTCCGGTCGCTTGCCTCGATCGCCGTCGACCCCCGCCCGTACCAGCTGGTCCCGTTGCTGATGGCGCTGCGTCAGGACACCGTCCGGCTGCTGATCGCCGACGACGTCGGTATCGGCAAGACCGTGGAGGCCGGGCTGATCGCCGCCGAGCTGCTGGCGCAGGGCGACGCCCGAGGCCTGGTCGTGCTGTGCTCGCCCGCCCTGGCCGAGCAGTGGCGGGCCGAGCTGTACGGCAAGTTCGGCGTCGACGCCCGTCTCGTGCTGCCGTCCACGATCGGCCGTCTGGAGCGCGAGACACCGTACGGCCAGTCGGTGTTCCGCCCGGACGGCGCGTACGTCGTCTCCACCGACTTCATCAAGTCCCCCCGCCACCGCGAGGACTTCCTGCGCCACTGCCCCGACCTGGTGATCGTCGACGAGGCGCACTCCTGCGTCTCCGACACCACGGTCGGCGCGTCCGCCCGCTCCTCCCAGCAGCGGTACGCGCTGCTGCGCGCCCTCGCCGACCGGACCGACCGCCACCTCCTCCTCGTGACGGCCACTCCGCACAGCGGCAAGGAGGAGCCGTTCCGCCGCCTGATCGGCCTGCTCGACGACCGCCTGGCAGCCGTCCCCCTCGACACCGACGCGGGCCGCAGGCTGCTCGCCGAGTTCTTCGTGCAGCGCCGCCGCGCCGACATCCGCGAGGACTTCCAGGACGGCGCGCACTTCCCTTCCTCCCGGGACACCGCCGAGACCGCCTACACCCTGCACCGCGACTACAAGAAGCTCCTCGACGAGGTCCTGTCGTACGCCCGCGAGACCGTACGCGCGGCGGACGGCGCCCTCCAGCAGCGCCAGCGCTGGTGGTCCACCCTCGCCCTGCTGCGCACCCTGTCCTCCTCCCCGGCCGCCGCCGTGCAGTCCCTGAACACGCGCGCCGGCGTCGAGGAGGCGGACACCCCCGCCGAGGCGGACCGCACCGGGGAGCGCACCGTCTCCGACCCGGCCGACAGCGAGACCCCCGAGTCCGCGGACGCCGTACCGGGCACCCGCCTCCCCAAGGCCACCGGTCCCACGGCCACCGGCACCGACGCCACCGGCACCGAGCCTGACGCCGACGCCGACGCCGAGGAGAAGGCCCGCCTGGTCGCCATGGCCGAAGCGGCCAGGAAGCTCTACGGCCCGACCCGCGACGCCAAGCTGAAGAAGCTGATCACCACCGTCTCCGACCTCCTCGACCAGGGCTACCGGCCCATTGTCTTCTGCCGCTACATCGCGACCGCCGACTACGTGGCCGACCACCTCAAGAAGATCCTCAACAAGAAGGGCACCGAACACCCGGTCGCGGTCGCCTCCGTCACCGGCGAACTCTCGCCCGACCAGCGGGTCACTCGCATCGCCGAGCTGTGCGGCACCGACGAGGAGGGCAACCCCGCGCCCGAGCGCCTCGTCCTGGTCGCCACCGACTGCCTCTCCGAGGGCGTCAACCTCCAGGAGTCCTTCGACGCCGTCGTCCACTACGACCTCGCGTGGAACCCGACCCGCCACGAGCAGCGCGAGGGCCGCGTGGACCGCTTCGGCCAGCGCACCGACGTCGTCAAGGCGCTCACCCTGTACGGCGCCGACAACCCCGTCGACGGCATCGTCCTCAACGTCCTGCTCCGCAAGCACGAGCGCATCCGCCGGGTCACCGGCATCTCCGTGCCCGTGCCGCAGGAGTCAGAGAGCGCCATGCAGGCCGTCTTCGAGGGACTGATCCTGCGCGGTGAGCGGTCGCCGTACGAGCAGGAGGGGCTGTTCGCGCAGGAGGAGGTGGCCGAGCAGCTGGAGATCGCCTGGCAGTCCTCCGCCGACCGGGAGAAACGCCACCGCTCCCGCTACGCCCAGCTCACCATCAAGAAGGACGAGGTGGCCGCCGAGGTCGACGAGATTCTTGCCGCGCTCGGCACCGGCGAGGAGGTACGGGACTTCACCCGCCGCGCCCTGGGCGCCCTGCGCGGTATGCCCGCCGCGACGAAGCAGGGCGGCTTCACCGCGCACACCGACGCCCTCCCGCAGGGCCTGCGGGACACCGTCTCCCACGCGCTCGGCCCCCGCCACCCCCGCCCGGTCGTCTTCCACGACGCCCCCAGCGCCCCGCGCGGCGAGGCCGCCCTCACCCGCACCGACCCGGTGGTCGCCGCCGTCGCCCGCTTCGTGCTGGACGCGGCCCTCGACGACGCCGGCAAGGTCCCCGAGTGGCAGCGCCCGGCCCGCCGCTGCGGAGTCGTCCGTACGACGGCAGTGGAGCGGAACACCACGCTCCTGCTGGTGCGCCACCGCTTCCAGCTGAACCTGCCCGCCCGTGACGGCTCGGTGCGCGAGCAGCTTGCCGAGGACGCCCGCGTGATCGCCTACCGAGGCAGGCCCGACGCCCCCGAATGGCTGCCGGAGGACGAGGCTGTGGCCCTCCTCGATGCCCGCGCCACCCAGAACACCGACCCGAAGTTCGCCACCGAGCACATCGCCGAGATCCTGGCCGCCCTGCCCGCGATCCTGCCTGAACTGCGGGACCAGTCGGCCGAGTTGGGCCGCACCCTGGAGGCGTCGCATCGCAGGGTCCGTACCGCCTCCCGCGCCCGCCTCGCGGGCCTGAAGGTCGTCCCCCAGGGCGACCCGGACATCCTGGGCGTGTACCACTACCGCCCGGCCCCGACGTTCCCCCAGGGAGTGGGCGCATGAGTACCGCCAGGACCCTCGTCACCGACTCCGTCGCCACCGTCGGCGGCCTCCTGCCGTACGACCTCCTGGTCCGGATCAAGGAGGGCAAGGAGCAGACCGGCTCCAAGCCCGCCGACTACCGCCTGTACGCCAAGGGCGACTCGGTACGGGACGCCGCCGAACGCTCCTGGGGCTATCTGCGCGGTGTGTGGGCCTCCTACCAGGACGCCCTGGCCCGCGACGGCGCCGACCCCGGCGTGCACGCGGTCGGCGTCACCACCGAACGCTGGCTGCTGCCCCTCTTCGAGCAGTTCGGCTTCGGCGCCCTCACCCCCGTCCCCGCGCCCGGCCTGCCCTCCCACGACGGCGAGAAGGACTTCGAGGTCAGCCACCACTGGGCGCACGTCCCCGTCCACCTCACCGGCTGGAACGTCCCCCTCGACACGCGCACCACCGAACTGGCCAAGCAGGCCCCCCAGTCGATGGTGCAGGAGTACCTCAACCGCTCGGCGGACTCCACCCTCTGGGGTGTCCTCTCCAACGGCCGCCAGCTGCGCCTGCTGCGCGAGTCCGCCTCCCTCACCGGCGCCGCGTTCATCGAGTTCGACCTCCGGGCGATCTTCGACGGCGACCGCTCCGACGACTTCGTCCTCCTGTGGCGCCTGCTGCACCGCACCCGCTTCGAGCCCCGCGCCGAGGGCGAGCCGGCCGCGACCTGCCCGCTGGAGAAGTGGCGCACCGAGGCCATCGACAGCGGCACCCGCGCGCTGAAGGAACTCCGCAAGGGCGTCGAGAAGGCCCTGACCGTGATCGGCACGGGTCTGATCACCCACCCCGACAACGTCGACCTGCGCGACGCCCTGCGCACCACCCGCGACAAGAACGTCCGCGACGACCTCCACCCGGCCCTGCTGCGCCTCGCCTACCGCCTGCTGTTCCTCTTCGTCACCGAGGACCGCGACCTGCTCCTGCACCCCGACGCCACCGAGCAGGCCCGCGACACGTACGAGAAGTACTTCTCCACGGCCCGCCTGTGCCGCGTCGCCCGCCGCACCGGCACCCTCCACGGCGACCAGTGGCAGGCGCTGCGGCTGGTCATCGAGGGCCTCGGCACCCCCGGCGGCCGCCCCGAACTCGGACTCCCAGCGCTGGGCGGCCTGTTCGAGCCCACCGCCACGGACGCGATCCTGGACGGCCTCAGCCTGTCCAACCAGTCCCTGTACGAGGCCGTACACGCCCTGTCCGAGGTGTACGACGCCAAGCTGGGCCGCCCCCGCAAGGTCGACTACCGTCACCTCGGCGCCGACGAACTCGGCTCGGTCTACGAGTCCCTGCTCGAACTGGAGCCGCGCCTCGGCGAGGGCAACGAGTACGTCCTGGCCAAGCTGGATGGCAACGACCGCAAGACCTCCGGCTCCTACTACACCCCGTCCCCCCTCATCGACTGCCTCCTCGACTCCACCCTCGACCCGGTCATCGACCAGGCCGTCAAGTCCGGTACGACGAAGAAGGAGCGCGAGGACGCACTGCTCGCCCTGACGGTGTGCGACCCCGCCTGCGGCTCCGGCCACTTCCTGGTCGCCGCCGCCCGCCGCATCGCCCGCCGCCTCGCCGAGATCCGCACCGACGACCCCGAGCCGAGCGCCGAGGACGTACGGCACGCACTGCGGGACGTCATCGCACGGTGCGTGTACGGCGTCGACCTCAACGAGATGGCCGTGGAGCTGGCCAAGGTGTCGTTGTGGATCGAGGCGATGAGGCCGGGCCGTCCGCTCACCTTCCTCGACGCCCACATCAAGCACGGCAACGGGTTGTTGGGCACGACCCCGAAGCTGCTGGCCGAGGGCCTGCCCGACGACGCGTTCAAGCCGCTGGAAGGCGACGAGTCGAAGCACGTCACCGACCTGAAGAAGCGCAACGCGGCGGAGCGGACCGCGTGGAAGATCGCGCTGCGCCACGGGGCGAACCAGGACGCCCTGTTCGCGGAGGAGGAGGTGCTGGCCGAGTCCAACGCGGAGTTCGGCGAGACGGTCTCGGCGATCACGGGGACGGACTCGCAGGAACTGGAGGACGTCCAGAACCAGGCCAAGGCGTACCGCGAGCTGACCACCTCCCCGGACTACATCCGGGCGCTGGAGCTGGCCGACGCCTGGTGCGCCGCGTTCGTCTGGAAGAAGACGAAGACGGCGACGCCGCCCGCGCTGACCACGCAGTCGCTGCTGACCCTGCACTCCGAGGACGGCGGCGCGAGCTTGCCCGACGGTACGTTGAAGCACATCGAGGATCTGCGGGAGGAGTACCGGTTCTTCCACTGGCACCTGGAGTTCCCGGAGGTTTTCCGGGTTCCGGCAGATTCGGGGGCGCCCGGGGTGGACGAGCGGACCGGGTGGAAGGGCGGGTTCAGCTGTGTGCTGGGGAATCCGCCGTGGGAGACCCTTGAGTTCAAGACCGAGGAGCACTTCGCCACTGTCGCCCCGAAGATTGCCAAAGCCGAGAACCAGGCGGCACGGCAGGCCCTGATCGACGAACTCGCGGAGAGCGAGGACGAGGCCGACCGGGAGCTGCACGCCGAGTACATTGCCGACAAGCGGCGGTCCGACGGCTTCTCTCATCTCGCGCGTTGGTCGGGTCGGTTCCAGCTGGCCGCGCGGGGCAAGCTGAACACGTATCCGCTGTTCGCGGAGGCGGCGTCGCACGGGATCGCGCCGCAAGGGCGGTTCGGGCTGGTCCTGCAGACGGGCATCGCCACGGATGCGACGACGGCACCGTTCTTCTCCGACTTGGTGCGCTCGAAGCGGCTGGTGTCGTTCCTGGACTTCAAGAACGAGGCGTGGGTGCTGAGCCGGGATGTGCACCATTCGACGCGCTTCTGTCTACTCACGGTCACTGGCCGGGAGGAGCAGGTCCGGGAGGCTTCCTTCGCGTTCGGGACCTGGTACATGGAGGACCTGCCTGCGCGCCGGTTCACCATGCCGCTGGAGGAGATCCTGCTGGTCAACCCGAACACCGGGAACCTCCCGGTCTTCGAGTCCCGGCGTGACGCGGAGATCACCTTCGGTGTCTACAGCCGAGTCCCGGTTCTGCTCAAGGAGCCGGACGAATACGGCAGGGGCGGCAGCAACCCATGGGGGCTGACCTTCCGGCAGGGCCTGTTCAACATGGCCTCCGACTCCCACCTGTTCCGGGGCAAGCAGGAACTGGCGGACGAGGGCTGGCAGTTGACCGGCAACGTCTTCACGCGCGTCGATGAAGAGGGGAAGACGCGCCGTTATCTCCCGCTGTACGAGGCGAAGATGCTCCATCACTTCGACCACCGCCTCGGCACGTACGAGGGCCAGACCCAGGCCCAGGCCAACGTCGGCACCCTCCCGCGTGTGACGCCGGAACAGCACGACGACCCCGACTTCGCGCCGATGCCCCGGTACTGGGTGCCGGAGTTCGACGTGGACTCGGGGAAGCGGGACAAGAAGGGGAACCGGATCATGTGGGCGGGGGTGGAGACGCGGCTGGCGGAACGGAAGTGGTGGAACGGGTGGCTGATGGGATGGCGGGACATCGCCCGCTCCACTGACACCCGGACGACCATGGCGACCGTGCTCCCGCCTTACGGCGTCGGGCACACCAATCCGCTCATGTTCCCGGAGGACGCCGAGTCGGCTGCGCTGCTCCAGGCGTGCATGTCGTCGTTCGTCTTCGACTATGTGATCCGGCAGAAGATCGCCGGAACGCACCTGACGTACGGCTACCTCTATCAACTCCCGGTTCCGCTGCTCGCCGACTTCCGCGCGGTGCCAGGCGGGGCGGAGTGGTTCACCGCTCGTGTGGTGGAACTCGCCTACACCAGCCGGGACATGGCCGACTTCGCCGAAGACCTTGGCTACGAGGGAGCCCCGTTCAGGTGGGACGAGGGGCGTCGTGAGCTGCTGCGCGTGGAGCTGGACGCGGCGCTCTTCCACCTCTACGGGGTCAGCCGGGCGGACGCGGAGTACGTCATGGACACCTTCCCCGTGGTGAAGCGCGAGGACGAGGCCGCCCACGGCGGCGCCTACCGCACCAAGGACCTCATCCTCGACATCTACGACCGCATGGAGGAGTCCCGCGCAACCGGCGACGAGTACCGAACCGTACTCGACCCGCCGCCGGGGAAGGGTCCGCGTCACGCGGTCTGAGTGCCGCAGCCTCGGGCGTGTCGGTCAGAACGCGTCCCGCCCGAGGTCCGCGACGAACCCGGCCCACGCGCCCCGCGTGAACGCGAGTTGCGGACCGCCGCTCCGTGCCTTGGAGTCCCGTACGCGGACGGTGGTCCCGTCGGCCGCGACCTCAACGCATTCGCCGCCTTCGTCACCGCTGTAGCTGCTCTTGAACCAGCTGAGCCGTATGGGCTGTTCGGTGTTCATAGGTCTCCCAGCATCTTCTCGATCAGGCGCAGGGACTCGCGCGGAGTGAGCGCCTGTCCCCGGATGCTTCCATGCTTCGCGGCGAGAACACGTACCTCGTCCGGATCGGTGATCAGGCGGCTGATGTGCTGGACCTCCAGGTAGGCAACCTGTGGCTTGCCCTTCGGGGTAAGCAGAGTGAACGGGCCGCCCATTCCTGCGTGATCCTGACTGGTCGTCGGCATCACCTGGACTTCCACGTGGCGCAAATCGCCGGTCCTGAGCAAGTGCTCCAACTGCCCACGCTGAACGTCCAGTCCGCCGAACGGTTGGCGCAGCACACTCTCCTGGATGATGGCACTCACTGTCGGCGGTGGCCAGCGAGTCATCAGCTCCTGACGTGCCATCCTCGCGGTGACGCGCTGCTCGATCGTCTCCTCGTCGAAGAGCGGCTGTCGGCTGGCGAACACAGCCCGTGCGTACTCCTTGGTCTGCAACAGCCCCGGCACCGCCTGGTTGGCGAAGTAGCAGAGTTGGACCGCCTCCGCCTCCAACCGCGCATAATCCCGAAACCACTCCGGATGCCGCACCCTCCTCCGCGCCCGCGCCCGCTCCACATCCTCCGCCGCAGACGCCAGCAGCCCCCCGCACTCCAGCAACTCATCCACCGAGACCAGCAGTTCAGGCTGAGGCGTCCGCCGCCCCCGCTCCACGGACGAGATGGTCTCCTCCCCGTACCCGAGCCGGTCGCCCAGCTCCTTCTGGCTCATCCCGGCCCGTGCCCGCGCGACCTTGATCTGCCGCCCGAGCGCCCGGAACAGGTCGGCCACCTCGTCCGTACCATCCGCCTCACCGCCGGTGGGAGCCCCCGAACCGCCCGCCTGTGCCGCCATCCCGTACCACCGCCCACTTCCGTCGCACCAGGGGCGAACCGCCGAACGTCCGGCCAGGTCACGGCCGTACGCCCGGGCATCCCGCCCTCCGCCCCGGGACAGTCACCCTCCGTACCGCCCCGCACCCTCCACACAGTAGAAGCACTCCGTCACTCTCGGTGAGGTGATCCAGCAAACCGTCACCGTCACCGGTGAACCGACCGCCACCACCCACCGCTTCCGCCTCACGTTCCCCACCAGCAGACACGGCGCCCACACCGCCCGCCACGCAGCCGAACGCTGGCTCGCCGACCAGCGGGACTGCCCGGAGGTCGCGGTCGGCGAAGAGGACGCGGCCACGGCCTCCCTCCTCATCGCGGAACTCACCGCGAACGCCGCCCTGCACGGCCGCGTACGGGGCCGCCACGCCCGCCTCGCCCTGACCCTCACGGCCGGCACCCTGCGCATCGAGGTCACGGACGCCCGAGGCGACCGCCTGCCCGAACCGGCACCAGACAGAGACGGCGACGGAGATGGGGACGGCGAGTCGGGGCGCGGCCTGCTGCTCGTCGCCTCGCTTGCCGATGCCTGGGGATGCGAACCCCACCACCCCGGCGGCAAGACAGTCTGGGCCGAGTGCGGCCGGCGTGAACCCGCGCTCAAGGGGGGCGCGTGAGCTCAACTATGCACCTACTCACAGGAGTTGGGGATTGACGGTGATCGTGAACGGCCTTCACGCTTAACCTCGCGCTTTCATGAGGTGGGCTGTCCGGCAGGCGGTCAGGAAAGCAGAAAGTGCCTCTGACCAGCGAGAATGAGGATTGTCTAGGTCCTTGTT